>NZ_AJQF01000200.1:0-46474 GCF_000261705.1 Bradyrhizobium genomosp. III
GTGCCGTTCGGACGCTTCGACGGCGCAGTGATCGGATGCAGCGCGCTCGCGCTCATCTTCTGGATCGTGGCGCCGCTGAATGCCGTCACCGGTGTCCTGATGGCGCTGGTCGGCGGGCTGCATCTGGTGCGGCTTGCGCGCTGGGCCGGCGATCGCACCTTTCGCGAGCGACTGCTGGTGATCCTGCATATTGGCTATGTCTTCGTGCCGTTCGGCTTCATCCTGCACGCCGTCGCGGTTTTCGGAGCGCTGCCGCCAAGCGCCGGCATCCACGCCTGGATGACGGGCGCGGCGGGAACCATGACGCTGGCGGTGATGACCCGCGCGAGCCTCGGCCACACCGGACAGGCGTTGACCGCTTCGCCGGCGACCCAGGGAATCTACGCTGCGATCATCATCGCGGCTCTGGCACGGGTCGCCGCCGTGGTGTTGCCCGCGCACAGCGATCTATTGTTGCACATCGCCGCCTGCGGCTGGCTGGTCGCGTTCCTCGGATTTGCCGTCGCGTTCGGCCCGCTGCTCGCCGGCAGCCGGCGGCGTGCCCTTGCCGTAATGGGCGTGCCTGCTCCGGCGCGCTGAAACTCAAGCTGCGGTCGCCGAAGGCGCATCGGACGGTGTCGGAGGCCGAATGCCCTTGCGCCAGTCGGTGACGGTGCAGCCGAACCGGCCGCGGAACCAGCGTGCCATGGCGCTCTGCGCGGAGAAGCCGAGCTGGGTCGCGATGTCAGCCAGCGGCCGGTCGGGGTCCTCGATCAGCTGGATCACGAGATCGGCGCGTTGCGCATCCAGGATGGCCGAGAAGCTGGTGCCTGATGCGGCCAGATGCCGGTGGATGGTACGGCGGGTGCAGGCAAGATGCTCGGCGACGCGCTCGACGGTGCAGTCGCCGCCGGCGAGCAGGGTCCGCACGACCTCGTCGACCTTCCCTTCCCAACTTGCAGGCCGGGTCTCGATCGCCTCGATCCGCTTGCGCAGATAGCTCGCGATCAGGGGATGCGCGCTCGGGATCCGGCGCTCCATGTCGCGCGCCGAGAGCAGGATCGCATCGTGTTCGGCGTTGAAGGTCACGCGGCAGCCGTAGAATTCGCGATAGCGCTTGCGATCGCGCGGCGGCGGGTAATGCAGGTGGACCTCCTGCGGCCGCCAGTCATGGCCGTACAGCGATTGGATGATGCGGTGGATGCTGCCGAGCACCATGTCGATCGCCTGGCGCGGCGCGCTCGGCCGCCGGCCGCGCAGGTGCAGGGTGGCCGTCACGATCTGCCCGTCGCGTGCAACATCCAGCCGCATGCCGTCATGATGGATGTGGATGAAGCGCGAAAATGCATCGATCGCCTCGCCGACGGTCGCCTGCTCGCGCACGATCAGGCCGACCGCACCGAAATTGGTCAGGCCGCCGCGCTCGGCGAGACGCAAGCCGAAATCTTCGGCGCCGGAGGCCTCCGCCGACAATTCGAGCAGACGGCGCAGGCCGGCGACGGCAATGGGCGTATCGGGCTTGTCGAGGCAGGCCAGCGGCAGCCTGGCCTTGCGCATCATCTGTTTGGGATCGAGCCCGACCGACCGGGCGATCTCCGGGTAATAGCTCAAGCCTGCGCTGCGAACGAGGTCGGTCATGCGAACCGTTCCTGCCAGCCATTCCCGCAGATGTCCCGAAATGTAAAGTTTCTGTCTCGATCCGTCAAATCCAGGAACCGGCCGGAACATACATAGGGGAAACCGAAGCACTGGCGTGAATGCCGTGCTCACGACGGCGCGGCAGGGCGATGCGGCCCGCTTTCCGTCTCGGACCATTTGACCAAGACATTGCTGGATCGGGATTATGCCGGGGAACATGCTTTCCAAGGGCGAGGTATTCGTCATCGACACCGACGCTGCCTCCCGCGAACAACTTTCGACCGCGCTCCAACAGAGCGCCTATGACGTGATCTGCTTCGCTGACGGTGCCTCACTTCTGTCGGAAGCGAAGGCGCGGATGCCGGCCTGCGTGCTGATGGAGCTGCCGCCCGATCGCTCCGGCCTCGACATGCTCAGGCGGCTGCGCGAGGAAAACTGCATGGCACCGGTGCTGGTGACCTCCGCGAATGGCAGCATCGCCATGGCGGTCGACGCCATCAAGAGCGGCGCGGCCGACTTCATCGAAAAGCCGTTCCGCACCCACGACATCGTCGGCCGGATCGATGCCGCCATCGACGAATTTGCGCAGCCCGGCACGAGCCGGCAGCGCTGGCTGCCCGGCTGCGAGCCCTTGACCGAGCGTGAGGGCGACGTGCTCGAGCACCTCGCTGCCGGCCTGACCAACAAGGAGATCGCCCGGCGCATGCATCTGAGCGCACGGACCGTCGAGGGCTATCGCGCCGGCATCCTGAAGAAGGCCGGAGCCAGGAACGTGACCGATCTGCTCCGCCGCATCTTCGGCCAGGGGGCGTCGCCCCAGGTTTAGCGGGCTCGCCACGGGACGACGTTCCGTTCCGCGGCCTTGGTGCCGCCGCCGCGGCGCCCCACGGAAACCCCCATCGAACCAGTTCCTTTCCTGCCGCGTCCAACCATGTTGGCGAGGCATTTGATCGCGCGCGTCCGGCTGGCGGCGCGGCGATACGGCAGGAGGGACTTCATGCGCATCACCGCAGGATATTTGGCAACGACGAGCCTGGTTCTGGTCACCATGGCGGCGTCGTCGCCATCATGGGCCGCCGATCTGGACGCCATTTCGGCGATCGATACGGTCACGGTTTACCCCGATGGTGCCACCGTCACGCGCGTCATCACGGTCGATTTGCCGTCCGGGGATTCGACGCTTGTTGCCAAGGACTTCCCGCTTGGTCTCGATGCCTCCTCCATCCGGGTCGAGGGTGAGGGCGGCGCAAAGCTCACCATCGGCACGATCGATGCGCGGTCGCCTCGCGCCGCGCCGGTCAATCTGCCCGAGCTGGAAAAGCGCATCGAGGCCTTGAACGATCAGCGCGCCGATTTGCAAGGCGCGATCGACTCGGCGAATGCGCGGCGCAAGTTTGCGGAGCACTTTGCGGAAACCTCCCCGGCGGGGATCGGCGACAAGGGCGAGGCGCGGCCGATCGCCGAATGGCGCGCGGCTTTTGCTGCGGTCGGCGAGGAAATTGCGAGCGCCGACACCGCCGTCCGCGACGCCACGCGCAAGACGCGCGAGATCGACCGGCAGATCGCCCAACTCGAGGTCGAGCGCAAGGCCAAGCCGCCGAGCAAGCTCGAGGTTCGCATGGACGTTGCCGCGGCCGCTGCGGTGAAGGCGACGCTGCGCGTGACGTATGCCGTGCGCAATGCGCGCTGGATGCCGCTCTATGACGCCCGGCTCGACACCGGCGCCAAGGATCGCAAGCCGCAGCTCGAACTCATTCGTCGCGCCGAGATCACGCAATCGACCGGCGAGGATTGGTCCAACGTGACGCTCGGCGTCTCCACAACCCGCGTCAGCCGCGGCGGCAGTGCGCCCGAGCTGCATTCGCTGGTCGCGCAATATCCCCAGGTGCCGAAGCCGCTGGCAGCAGGCTCGGTCTCCGATCTGGCGCGGCCCGCGCCGGTCCTGCGCCAGATGCAATCGCCAGCGATGGCCAAGATCGCGGAGGCGGCCGAGCCGCGCGAACGTGCCGACGAGCAGCAGGCAATTGCCGAGATCGGGGATTTCCAGGCGACGTTCAAAATTCCCGGCCGCGTCAGCCTCGGCGCCGCCGAGGGCGCCAAGAGCCTGCGGATTGCAGCGATGACCGTGCCCGCCGACCTCGCGGTCCGCGCCGCACCGGTGCTGGACCCGACCGCCTTCCTCGAGGCCAGCTTCAAGCAGACCGACGACTCGGCTCTGCTGCCCGGCAAGGTCGCGATCTACCGCGACGGCGTCTTTGTCGGCCGCGGCAAGCTCTCCGCTTCCGCCAAGGACGACATCGTGCGGCTCGGCTTCGGCGCCGACGACAAGGTGAGAATCGAGCGCGCCGTGCTCAAGCGCAACGAGGGTTCGGCCGGCCTGCTTGTCACAACATCCAAGACCGATGAGCGTACGTTCAAGACCACCATCCGCAACGGTCATGATTTCCCGATCAAGGTCGCGATCGAGGATCAGTTGCCGGTCAGCGAGAGCGAGGACATCGTCGTCGAAATGCTGCCCGCGACCACGCCGCCGACCGCCAGCAACATCCGTGACCGCCGCGGCGTGCTGGAATGGTCGTTCGACGCCAAGCCGGGCGAAGTCAAGGATATCAACTTCGCCTGGCGCATCCGCTGGCCGAAGGACAAGAGCATGGTGATCGTCCCGGCGGGGTAGGCGGCTAGGCCCTCACCTCTCCCCGCTGGGAAGAGGTGAGGAGCGCCGCCCGCATCGACTGCGGCAGCACGTAAGGCACGCCGTCGTCGCCTTGATGGACGACGGCATCGATCTCGAAGATCTCGCGGATGATCTCGCGGGTGACGACATCCGCGCGCGGGCCATCTGCGGCGAGCTTGCCGCCAGCCAGCACGACCAGCCGGTCGGCGAAGCGGATCGCGAGATTGAGGTCGTGCAGGATCGCGATGACTGCGGTGCCGCCGGCCGCGCGGCGGCGCGCTGCTTCGACGAGGTCGATCTGGTGGCGCAGATCCAGGCTCGAGGTCGGCTCGTCCAGCAGCAGAAGTCCCGGGCCATGCTCGGCTTCGCCGCAGGCGAGCTGCACCAGCACGCGGGCGAAATGGGCACGCTGCTGTTCGCCGCCTGAGAGCGTTGGCAATTGCCGTTCGCGGAAATGGGCTAGCCCAACCTCATCGAGGGCCGCGTCGACGAGCGCGCCTGCTTCACGCGCGCTGCGCTCGCCCGCGCCCATCAGCACGATCTCCTCGACGGTGAAGGGGAAGGTGACGTTGATGTGCTGGGACAGCATGGCGCGGTGCGCGGCAAGCTCGCGGGGCGCATAGCCGCTGATATCCCGCTGCTTCAGGCGCACCTCGCCTGCGTTTGGGCGGAGATCGCCGGAGAGCAACCGCAGCAGCGTCGACTTGCCGGCGCCGTTCGGGCCGATGATCGCGACCATCTCGCCGGCCGCAACCGTCAGGCCGACGCCATCGAGCAGCGTCGCGCGGCCGGCGCGCTTGCTCAAGGCACGCGCCTCGATTGCGGCGCTCATAGCGAGGCCAGCCCGCGCTGCCGCAGCAGGATGAAGAGGAAGACCGGCGCGCCGACCGCTGCGGTCAGAATGCCGATCGGCATCTCCGCCGGCGCCACGATGGTGCGCGCCAGCGTATCGGCGCCGACCATCAGGATCGCGCCTGATAGCACCGAGGCCGGCAACAACAGCCGATGCGCAGGTCCAATGACGAGACGGAGCAGATGCGGCACGACGATGCCGACGAAGCCGATGACACCGCTGATCGACACCGCGACGCCGGTCATGGCGGAGACCATGACGATCGAGATCCGCTTGAGACGCTCGACGTCAACGCCGCCGTGAAAGGCGTCGGCCTCGCCGAGCACCAGGAGATCGAGGCCGCGCGCGATGAAGGCGCAGGCGCCAAGCCCGATGACGAGGATGGGCGCCAGCACGGCGGCCTTGGTCCAGGTCACCCCGCTCATCGAGCCCAGCAGCCAGAACGTGACGTCGCGGAGCTGGCGGTCGTCGGCGATGAACACCAGAAGCCCGATGCCGGCATTGGCGATGGCGGTGATGGCGACGCCGGCGAGCAGGAAGACCGCGATCGAGGTGCGGCCCGAGCGGCTCGAGATGCCGTAGAGGATCGCGGTCGTGGCCAGCGATCCCGCGAATGCCGCGAGCGGCAGGAGCTCGGCCTGGAGGAAGCGCAGCGTCTCGCCGAAGCGCGAATCGGTGAACACGATCGCGCTTGCGGCTGCGAGCGCGCCGCCGCTGGAGACGCCGACCAGCGCGGGATCGGCGAGCGGGTTACGAAACAGCCCTTGCATGATCGCGCCGGCCGCGGCGAGCAGGCCGCCGACCATCGCCGCCGCCGCGATCCGGGGGACGCGGATCGACCACAGCACGAGCTGGTCGCGGGCCGTCATGGCCGTGCTTTCGCCTGATAGGCCGAGTGCGGCAGGCAGGCGGGAGAGGGGAATGCCGGCGGCGCCGAAGCTCAGCGCCACGATCGCAGCGACCGCGAGCACCGCGATCAGGAGAGGGATTGCGAACGATGCGGACCGCGAGCTGGGGCGTCGTTCCGTGCCGCGCGCTTCCGTGCCGATCGCCACCCTCATTGCCGGCAATTCGCCGCCGACAGCGCCGAGGTGAATGCATCGCCCGGTTCGGCCAATGCCGGATAGAGTTTTACCGAGAGATCTCGCGCCGCCGCCGCCGTCCGTGGCCCGAAGCCGAGCAGATAGAGCCCGTCCATTGTGATGAGGCTCTTGTTGGCCGCGACCGACGTCAGGGCGAAGCCGGGATGGGCGTAGATCGCGTCGGCAGGAAGCGAGTCCTTGCCGCGCTCGATCGACAACACCACGTCGGGTCTTGCCGCCGCGATGGCCTCGTCACCGATGATCTTGTAGCCGTCGAAATCGTCGACGGCGTTGGCTGCGCCGGCGAGTTGAATGATCTCGTCGGCCGCGGTCTTGTGGCCGGCGACCATGGCGCGCCCGTTCTGGAGCGACATCACGAACATCACGCGCACCGGCTTGGTCACCTTGGCGCGCAGGGCGCGCAGCTGCGCAAGATCGGCGCCGACCGCGGCGCTGAGGCACGCGGCGCGCGCATCGACACCCATGGCGTGGCCGACCAGTTTTATCTTCTCGATCAGGCCGTCCTCGGAGAAGGTGTCGGGCACCAGCACCAACGGCACCTTCGCCGTTTCCAGGATCTCCATGGTCGCGTGCGGGCCCGAGCCCTGGATCGCCAGGATCAGGGTGGGGTTGAGGCCCAACACGCCTTCGGCGGAGATCTGGCGCATGTAGCCGACATTGGGTTTGTCCTGCAGTGCCGCCGCTGGATAAAGGCTGGTGGTGTCGACGCCGACCAGCCGGCTCTCGAGCCCGAGCGCATAGATGATCTCGGTGATGGCGCCGCCGATCGAGACGGTGCGCGCGAAGTCGGTCACGGCGACGTCGCGATTGCGCGCGTCATGCACGGTGATGCCGGCGGCGTGCGCGGCAGAGGCGACCGCGATCGTGCTGGAGAGCAGGAGGCTTGCGAGGGTGCGACAAAATGTCATTACAGGTTACTTCGTCAGGATCAGCTTGTTCTGCGAGGTCAGGCGAAGCCGATAGCTGTCCTCGCCATGCGCGATGATGATCTCGCGCTCGGCCGCAAACAGCTCGCGACTGTCGATCCGGCTCCCACGCATGGTGAGGGTTCTCGTTGTCGCAGCAGGGCTTCCTGCCGACCCCGCCGCGCCGCCGCTGCTGTCTCCTGATGTTGCTGACATGTAGGCTGTGATGCGCTTTCGAAACTCTGGAGTGCTGCTTGCTTGTTTGTATAAGCGGCACGAAGCGCATTCCAACGGCTGCAATTTACAATCGATATAAACTGCAACCTGATGTCATTGACCGTCAGAGTGTTGCCACGTAACCAATTATGGCGGCGGGGTGACTTGCCCGCGTCTTGAGAAATCAGCCAGCCAGTCGTTCGCGTTGCGAACGCACGCCAGCCAAAAGACCTGAAATAATAGAGTGAAGTGCAGGCTGGGGCTGATATGGCTGACGGGGCTAGGTATTCGCGCGCCTTGATTTTGGGCGCGTCGGTGATTTCATTTGCGGCAATGACGACGGAGAGCGGTCTTGCACAGACCGCCGAGCCGCAGGCTGAACGCGCGTCGACGGAGCGGCCGAAGCAGGCCAAGCGCAAGCCGACCAAGCCGCTGGTCGCGCAGCAGGCAGCGCCGGAGGTCCTCAACGCCCGAGCCCAGGCCGGCGGCACCGCGCCGGTTCAGACGCTCGACACCATCACGGTCGCTGCAACGAAAACCAAGGAGCGCGCGATCGATGCGCTCGCGCCGGTCAGCTCCATTTCGCTCGACCAGATCCAGGGAATCCAGCCCAACCGGCTGTCGGGCATCTTCTATGCTGTCCCCGGCGTGTCGTTCCAGGAGCGCGGTGACGATCCCGCGACCGTCATCAACATCCGCGGCCTGCAGGAGTTCGGGCGCGTTGCGGTGGTCGTCGATGGTGCGCGGCAGAATTACCAGCGCACCGGTCATAACGCCAGCGGCTCCTTCTTCCTCGATCCTGAATTGGTCGGCGGCGTCGACGTCGTGCGCGGCCCGACCGCCAACATCTACGGCTCCGGGGCGATCGGCGGCCTGGTCTCGTTCCGCACCAAGGACATCGACGATGTGCTGCGTCCCGGCGAGCGCTGGGGCGTCGATCTCTCGGGCTCCTATGGCTCCAACAACAATCGCGGCCTCGGCTCGGTCTTCGGCGGCGTACGCGCCACACCGGACGTCGATATCTTCGGCGGCGCGGTCTATCGCACGCAAGGCAATTACAAGGACGGCAACGGCACCGAGATCGGCAACACCGGCAACCAGGTCGAGAGTGGCCTGATGAAGCTCACGGTGCGTCCCGCCCTCGGCCACGAGGTCAAGTTCGGCGCCATCTTCCAGGACTATCAATACGATGTCGGCCAGTTCAACAGGGGCCCCGTCGCGACCGCCGCCCAGCGCGCGCTCTATCAGGGCTCGTCGGTCTACGCCTCCGATGCCAAGAACTACACCGGCACGATCACCTGGAATTACGCGCTGCCGAGCGACAATTTGTTCGACTGGCACATGTCAATCTATGGAAACCGCGTCGATAACGACCAGACCAAGACCTACCACTATTCGACCTCGGGTGCGGCTTTGTGCGGCACCGGCAATTTCGGCAACAACATCTCCGGCTGCGTCGGCGACAAGCGCGGCTATGTCCTCAATACCTACGGCATCGACGCCAACAACACCACGCGGTTCAACGTCGGTGACTGGCGCAACGCACTCACCGTGGGCTTCGATGCGTTTCAGGACGATGTGATCACGACCGACAGCCGCGGCAATTCCAACATCACCACGCCGAGCGGCATCCGCACCGTGTCGGGCGGTTTCCTGCAGTTGAAGCAGAACTACAGCACCTGGTTCGAGGCCGTGAGCGCGATCCGTTACGATCGCTACGATCTGGAGTCGGGCAAAACCAACGGCAGCGGCGACCGCTTCTCGCCGAAGATCACGCTTGGCGTCACGCCCGTTCCCGGCTTCCAGCCATATGTCAGCTACGCCGAAGGCTATCGCGCTCCCTCGATCACCGAGACCGTGATCTCAGGCGCGCATGCGACCGGTGGCGGGCCGGCCTTCTTCCCCTGTCCTGACGGGACCGTCGGCTTGTTCTGCTTCCTGCCCAATCCGAATCTTCGTCCCGAAGTCGGCAAGAACAAGGAAGTCGGCATCAACCTGAAGTACGACAACATCTTCAGCGCCAGTGACTCCTTCCGCGGCAAGATCAACCTGTTCCGCAACGACGTCAGCGATTACATCGACCTCGTCGCCTCGACGCCGGTCCCGACCGGGTTTGGCTCGTTCAGCCAGTTCTACCAGTACCAGAACATCGCGCAGGCCCGCATCCAGGGTTTCGAGGCGGAGACGATGTACGATGCCGGCAGCTGGTTCATCGGAGTCGCCGGTCACTACATCCAGGGCAAGAACGCCGTCACCAATGTCGGGCTCGCGACCATCACCCCGCGCAAGGTCGTCACCACCGGCGGCGTCCGCCTGCTCGACCGCACGCTGATCCTGACGGCGCAATGGGCCTCGTTCGGTGCCAACAACGACGTACCCGCCGGCTATTTGCCCGCGACCGGGTACGAGCTGGTCAATCTGTACATGACCTACAACGCGACGAAGGACATCGTGTTCTCGGCGTCGATCGACAATCTCTTGAACCAGTACTACCGGCCTTACGCCATTCCCGGCACGTCGACCGACGGCACCACGCAGAACGACGTGCTGTGGTCGAGCCCCGGACCGGGCCGGGTCTACAAGGCCGGCATGAAGATCCATTTTGGAGGTGCGTAGCGCCAGCTTCGCAGCACCACATCTCCGCCGGGCCGCGCTGATGCTCCAGCGCGGCTCCGGCGCGTTTCGTTTTGATCAGAAGGAGAGACTTTGATGTTCATCGCCATGAATCGTTTCCAGGTGAAGAAGGGCGCGGAGACCGCGTTCGAAACCGTCTGGGCCACCCGTGAATCCTATCTCGGCAGCATGCCGGGCTTCGTCGAGTTTCACCTGCTGAAGGGCCCGGAGGCCGAGGACCACACGCTCTATTCGTCGCACACCACCTGGGTCGACAGGGCGGCGTTCGAGGCCTGGACGCGCTCGGACCAGTTTCGTCGTGCCCATGCCCGCGCCGACAACTCGACCGGCGAGAGCCTGTATCTCGGCCATCCCAAGTTCGAGGGCTTTGAGGTGATCCAGAGCGAGCGCAAGGCCGCGGCCGCCTAGATTGCAATGGCAGAGGAGCCGGACATGTTGAGTACCGATCTTGCCGATCTCAAGGTCCATATGGCCGACAATCCGGGCGCGGTGATCGAGGACGTTGCGCGCGAGCGCAAGGTCAGCCCGCGCAGCGTGATCGAGGCGCTGCCATCCTCCATGGTGCACATTGGCCGCGGCGAGCATTTTGCCGCTGCCATGCAGGACATCGCGGAGTGGGGCGAGGTCACGCTGATCGTGCACACCGATGATGCGATCTTCGAGTTCACGGGCGCTGTTCCTGCGGGCGAGATCGGCCGCGGCTATTTCAACCTGATGCAGCCGAAGGGTCTGCACGGCCATCTTCGCCACGAGCGCTGCGCTGGCGTCGCCTTCGTCGAGCGCCCGTTCATGGGCAAATCGTCGGCCTTCATCGCGTTCGTCAACGCCGACGGCGGCATCATGTTCAAGGTCTTCGTCGGCCGCGACGAGACAAGGGCGCTGCGGACGGATCAGCTGGCGCGGTTCCGGCAGCTCGCGGCCCGGATCGCGGCGCAGCCGGCTGCGTAGCTTTCTTTTGTTGTCGGGAGATCAGGATGCAAGGCAAGTCCAGGCTTCGGCAAATGGTCGTTGCAATCGCGCTGGTGCCGACACCGGCCTTCGCGATCGACGAAGCCCTGTTACCGCGCAATCTGTCGCCCTGGGGCATGTTCGTCAGCGCCGACATTATCGTGAAGACGGTGATGATCGGGCTCGCTGTCGCCTCGCTGGTGACATGGACGGTGTGGCTCGCCAAGACCATCGAGCTGCGCCGCAAGGGCATGCTCGCCTTGCAGCGGACGCGCGGGCTCGAAGGCAACATGACGCTGGCTGAGGCATCGTCACGGGCCGGTGACGCGCACGATGCCGTTGCCCAGCTGATCCAGTCCTGCGCCAGGGAAGCCGAGCTCTCGGGCGGCATCCTCGACGACGGCCTTCAGGAGCGGGTGGCGCTGCGGCTCGAGCGGGTGGAGGCGGCGATGTCCAGGCAGATCGCGCGCGGCACCGGCGTGCTCGCGACCATCGGCGCCACTGCGCCCTTCGTCGGCCTGTTCGGGACCGTCTGGGGCATCATGAACGCCTTCATCGGCATCTCCGAGAGCCACACCACCAGCCTCGCGGTGGTCGCGCCGGGCATCGCGGAGGCGCTGCTCGCCACCGCGCTCGGGCTCGTCGCAGCGATCCCGGCGGTCGTGATCTACAATCACCTCGTCCGCGGCATCGCCAATTACCGCGCGTTGCTCGGCGATGCCTCGGCGCAGCTGATGCTGCTGGTCAGCCGTCAGCGCGACCACAGGGAGTTCCGCCTGGCGCGGGCGGCGGAGTAGGCCCATGGGTGCGAAGCTCGGCGCGCGCGCGGGATCGCCGCTCAAGCGCGGTGACCCGGATGATCTCCACGTCGTCAACGAGATCAACGTCACGCCGTTCATCGACGTGATGCTGGTGCTGCTGATCATTTTCATGGTGGCAGCCCCACTCGCCACCGTCGATATCGGTGTCGAGCTGCCCGCGACCGCAGCCGAGCCGGCGCCGCGGCCGGACAAGCCGACCTTCGTGACGGTGAAGCCGGATCTCACAATTGCCGTTGGCGAGGACACGATGGCCCGCGACGGTCTCGCCGCCGCCCTCGATGCCGTCATCAAAGGCCGTAAGGACGAGCGCATCTATCTGCGCGCCGACAAGGCCGTCTCCTACGGCGACCTGATGGAGGTGATGAACACCCTGCGTAACGCCGGCTACCTCAAGGTCGCCCTCGTCGGCCTCGATGGACGCAACTGATGGCCGCGAACGCCTTTGCCCTGCACGAGCCGCTTCGAGAGCGCGAGACCGCGCGCTGGGGCGCATCGGCGGCGGTGGTCGTGATGTTGCATGTGGCTGTCGCGCTGCTTGCGGTGAATTGGATCAGGTCGCAACCGGAACAGGGCGTCAGCCTCCCGGCGATCATGGTCGACATGGCACAGGTGACCTCGGCGCCGCAGTCGACGCAGGATGATGTTGCGCCGGGACCGGTGATGCAGGAGGCCGACGCCTCGTCGCCGGAGCCCGTGCAGCAGCAAATGGCTGAGGAGACGATCGCGCCGACGCCGCCGCAGGAGAAGCCGGATGTCGTGGCGCCGCCGGAGCAGAAGCCGGAGCCGACACCTGCCAGGCCGGAGCCCGCGAAGATCGTGCCGGTCGAAAAGCCGGCCCCGGTGAAGCCGAAGGTGGTTCGCCGCGAGGCCAAGAAGCCCTCGGAGGCGACCCCCGCGCCGCGCACCAGCGCAGCCCCGCGGGCCGAGCGCGAGGCGCCGATGGCATCGGCCCCGAGCGCCGGCGCGGCGGCCTCCGTGATTGCATCCTACAATCAACGCGTCCGCGCGCATTTGATGCGCTTTCACCAATATCCCAGCGGTGGCGGCGGTCAGCGCGGCGTTGCCAGGCTGAGCTTCACCCTCAGCCGCAGCGGGCAGGTCACGTCCAGCCGTATCGGCGGCTCGTCCGGCGTTGCCGCTTTCGATGCCCAGGCCATGTCGATGATCCGCCAGGCCTCGCCGTTTCCGCCGGTGCCAGACGAGATCAAGAATGGGTCGATGAGCTTTTCGATCCCCGTGGAGTTTACGGTGAGGTAGTCGGCCGTCCCAACAAACTCAGCCGTCGTCCCGGACAAGCGCGCCCTAAGCGCGCGCAGATCCGGGACCCATAACCACAGGGGAGCGTTTGGCGAAGATTCGTCGCCACCATCTCGTGCCACAACCCCGCCTGGGGTTATGGGTCCCGGATCTGCGCTTGCGCTTGTCCGGGACGACGGCGGAGTTTGTGGCGGCTGAAGAGCGACCGTTGCCCTATTTCGCCTTCAGGAAATCCGCGACCTCGAGCAGCATGAACTCGTCGTCATCGGCCTTGTTGGGATCGCGGCTGGAGGAGAACGGCAGATTGTTGTCGTTGCCGACGATGATGTGGGTGTCGTCGACGCGATCGACGTTCTCGATGGTGAAGAACGGGAAGGTGTAGACGCCGTCGTTGAGCGGCTTCCTCGCCTTCTTGTCGGGATCCTTGATCTTCAAGAGGTCGATATAGCCGATCTTGCGCACGGGCTTGCCGACATTGGCCTCCGTGAGCTCGATCTTGTAGATGCGCTTGAACTTGGCGAGATCCGGGAAGCAGTTCTCGCCGCGCTGGCCTTGCGGGCAGGCCTTGTCCGCCGTGCCTTCGCCGTTGTCGCGCTCGATGATGAGGCCGGAGGCCTGATCGATCATGTTGAAATCGCCGATGGCGTTGCCGTTTTGCTCGAACACATACTGCCAGTAACGGCCGGTGAACTTCTCCGCAGCGACGTCGAATTCGAGGATGCGGGAGGCTTCCTTGCCGTCGACCTTCTCCCAGTCCTTCTTCTCGGCGTCCCACAGCGGTCCCTCGAGCAGGCCGTAGAGGAACTTGCCGTCCTTGGAGGACGCAAAGCCCTCATAGCCCTTGGAGCGGCGGAGGTTGACGTTGGTGTAGGTCGCGCCCGGCGCGCCCGGCGTCGCCACGGCCCAACTGTCCGGCGACCGCACCGGCTTGCCGTCAGCAACCGTATCGAACACGGCCAGGATCTTGCCTGATTTGTCGGTCTTCAGGATGTAGGGACCGAACTCGTCGCCGATCCAGAAGGTCTCGCCGATGATCTGGAAGCCTTCGGTGTCGAAGTCGGAGCCGGTGAGATAGCGCTTCTGCGTGTCCTCGTGCACGATGCGGAACGGGACCTTTTTGTCGAGATCGTGCAGGAAGATCGTCTCCAGCCGCTCGATTTTGCCGCCGGCCCAGTCCATCTTGTAGCGGTTGAGGTACAGCATCGAATCCGGCGAGTTGGCGCGCGCGCCCATGCCGTTGTCGGTGATGACCCAGAAGCTGCCGTCGGGCATGGTCTTGATGCCGGAATGGCCCTGGAGCGGCTGGCCCTTGAACGGCAGCGACACGCCGGTCGCGCGCTCATAGGACTTGCCCATCACGGTGCCGAGCGCGTCGACCCGCTTGCCGGTGGTGTATTTCCCTGAAGTCTTGAGATCGGCGGGGGCATCGGCGGGGGCGTCGATGAACGTGGCGGCCGGCATCACCACGTGGCCGGCGAGCTTGGCGGGGAATTCACCTTCGCTCTGCGCGAGCGCTGGGCTCACGGCGAGAATGATCGTTGCGACGGTGGCAAGAAAAGTCGCGTGCATGTGCGTCTCCTGTTGGCGGACGCACGCGTTATGCGGATCGCGTGTTGCAGTTTTGTGAAACCGGGCCAAACGCCGCAGCCGCGATCTACTCCTTTACCGCGCCGGTCAGCGAGGACACGTAGTAGTCCACGAACAGCGAGTAGAAGATCGCGACCGGCAGCGAGCCCAGCAGCGAGCCTGCCATCAGCGCCCCCCATTGGTAGACATCGCCGGTGACGAGCTCGGTCAGGATTGCGACCGGCACGGTCTTGTTGGCGCCGCTCTGGATGAAGGCGAGCGCGTAGATGAACTCGTTCCAGGACAGCGTGAAGGAGAAGATGCCGGCGGAGATCAGCCCGGGCACCGCGAGCGGCAGCGTGATCCGTCGCAGGATCTGGAGGCGTGTTGCGCCGTCCACCAGCGCGCATTCCTCGAGCTCGTAGGGGATCGACTTGAAGTAGCCGATCAGCAGCCAGGTGCAGAACGGCACCAGGAAGGTCGGATAGACCAGGATCAGCGCCAGCGGTGAGTCGAACAGGCCGAACTGCACAACGACGGTGGCGAGGGGAATGAACAGGATCGACGGCGGCACGAGATAGGCCAGATAAATGCCGAGGCCCACATAAGGACTGCCGCGGAAGCGCAGGCGCTCGATCGCATAGGCAGCGAGCGTGCTCGCGATCAGGGACAGCGTGGTCGAGCCGATCGCCACCAGCATCGTCGTCTTGAGCCAGCGCGGATAGGCAGTGTCGAACAGCAGATGCTTGATGTGGGCAAGCGTCGGCGAGGAGATCCAGAACGGATTGTGGTCCTTGTAGTTCATCAGCTCCGCGTTCGGCTTGAACGAGGTGATCGCCATCCAGTAAAACGGGAACAGCAGGATCAGCACGAAGCAGCCGAGCGGCAGATAGATCATCATCAGCCGCCGCAGCCCGGAATCCCAGGCCATGGTGTCAGGTGCCGCTTTCGCGTCGGCCACAGTGGCGGTTTGCGCGACGGTATCAGTCATTGGCCTCTCCCTGCTGCCATTTGCGGCGCGCCAGGCCGAAATAGGAGAACAGCGTCGCGAAGATCAGGAACGGGATCATCGACACCGCGATCGCCGCACCTTCGCCGAGCTCGCCGCCGGCGATGCCGCGCTGAAACGCCAGCGTCGCCAGCAGATGGGTCGAGTTGACCGGCCCGCCGCGGGTGATGGCGTAGACCAGCTGGAAGTCGGTGAAGGTGAAGATGATCGAGAAGGTCATGACGATGGCGAGGATCGGCATCATCATCGGGAAGGTGATGTAGCGGAAGCGCTGCCAGGCGCTGGCGCCGTCGAGCATCGCGGCCTCGTAGAGCGAGGGCGAAATGGTCTGCAGGCCGGCGAGCAGCGAGATCGCGACGAAGGGAATGCCGCGCCAGATGTTGGCAGCGATCAGCGAGAAGCGCGCCGGCCAGGGCGAGCCGAGGAAGTCGACATTGCCCGACCGCCAGTGCAGCACGTCGACCAGCAAATAGGAGATGATCGAGAACTGCGGATCGTAGATCCACCAGAACGCCAGCGCCGAGAGCACGGTCGGCACGATCCAGGGCAGCAGGATGATCGCACGCAGGATGCTCTTGAACGGAAAATGGTTGTTGAGCAGCAGCGCGAGCCAGAAGCCGAGCGCGAACTTCCCGAAGGTCGCGATGCCGGTATAGACCACGCTGTAGAACACGGCGTTCCACCACAAGGGATCGGTGAGCAGATACTGGAAATTCTCCAGGCCCACGAAGACGCCGCGCCGGCCGATCGTGGTGTCGGTGAAGGCGAGCCAGATGCCGAGGCCGAGCGGATAGGTCAGGAACACCGAGAGCAGCCCGATCGCGGGCGCCAGGCACATCACGATCAGGAACGGCTTGTAGTCGAACAGCCGCACCAGCCAGTTCGGCTGCCGCTGGGCAAGTACGGGAGAGGAAAGTGTCGTCACGGACATCAGTGTGTTGTCCTATCGTTGAACGTCACCACACCGTCATTGCGAGCGAAGCGAAGCAATCCAGTCTGTCGCCGCGGCTGCAGTCTGGATTGCTTCGTCGCAAGTGCTCCTCGCAATGACGACGGCTCTATCGTCGCGCGTTACCGCTGCCGCCGGAAGTACCGCTTGCAGCGCTGCTCGGCTTCCGCGGCCGCGGCCTCCGGCGTGGCCGCACCGGTCGCAACGGACGCGCACATCTGAATCAGCACGTAGTCGGCGCTGACGGCTCCGGTCGCCGTCGAGATCGGGCCCTTGTAGCCGTCATAGTAAGTGCTGTTCATCGTGTCCTTGAACAGCTTCACCTTGGGATCCTGCGACCACACCGCGGCCTCGGCATAGGCGGCCAGCGGCTGCGACCAGTAGCCGGAATTGGCATTGAGCCAGGGCTCGTACTGGTCCTTTTCCAGCATGTATTGCAGGAAGGCCTTTGCGGCGTTGGGGTACTGGCTGTGCTTGAACACCATCGCGTTGAGTGTCAGGCCCGCCATCGGAGAGACCTTGGCCAGGCCCTTGGGCAGCAGCTGATGCTCGCTGTCCTCGGCGATCGCCTTGGTCGCCGGGTCGTTCTTGAGCGAGAAGTACAGCGAGACGCCGTTGGCGGTCAGGGAGATCTCCTGCGAGGAATAGGCGCGGTTGTTGCTGACGTCGTTCCACGACGGCGTGCCGGCGATGAAGGTCGGGTAGATCTGCTTGACCCAGTTCAGCGCCGCGATGGTCTCCTTGCTGTTGATGACGACATTGCCTTCCTCGTCGAGCAGGGAAGCATTGTGCGACCACAGCGCCCAATTGGCGAAGCCGTTGCCGTCGCCCTTGGCGTTGCCGAGCGCGAAGCCGGCTGGTTTGCCGGCCTTGTGCAGCTTCTGGCACAGGTCGAGGATTCCGGCATGGTCTTCCGGCACCCTGTCGAAGCCGACCGATTGCAGGATCGACTTGCGGTAGATCAGGGGCCCTGCGGTTGCACCGAACGGCAGGCCGATCCAGGCGTCGCTCTTGTTCTTCTTGCCGTAGCGCTGCGCAAGCGGCAGCCAGCCGCCATAGCGCTTGCCGACATAGTCGGCGACGTCGGTCAGCTCGATCAGCTTGTCGACGTAGATGTGGGGAGCGTCGGAGAAGCCGATGATGATGTCGGGGCCCGCGCCGGAGTTCGAGGTGACCGCGGTCTGCTGGTTGATGTCCTCCCAGCCGACGAAATCGACCTTGACCTCGACGCCGGTCTCCTTGGTGAACTTTGCTGCATTGGCACGGAACACGTCCTCGTCGGCCTGGACGAAGCGCACCGGGCGCAGCATGCGCAAGGATGCGCCCTTCTCGATCGCAAGCTTGGGCGCCGCCACGTCGGCGGCCTTGATTGTCGATGATGTTGTTTGCGCTGCAGCACCGGTGGCCGCGAGCGTTGCAGCGGACAGGCCCAGCGCCAAGGCATCACGACGTGTGATGTCGTTCCTCATCAGTTCCTCCCTATGATGTCCCCTTCCCGGCGTTGATCGCCGGTGAAGGGCCGTTTCGCCTCTGGCGCCTTGGCGCCGGCCGCCTAGCTGTTCGGCCCGCGATCCATGCTGACGGGTTGCCAGCGGCGGAGCGTGGTGTCTTGCAGCACCGACGGATTGACGCAGCTTACCGGCCACATGCCCTGAAGCACCAGTGACAATTCGTAGCCCACGCGGCGCTTGCGCGCTTCGTCAAACCGTGCCGAGGCCGAAGCGACATGGGCGGTCAGGGTCACGTTCTCCATGCCAAGCAGGGGATTGTTGTGCGAGGGCGGCTCCTTCTCCAGCACGTCGAGCGCGGCGTGCGCGATCCAGCCTTCCTGCAGCGCCTTGATCAGGCTCTCCTCGTCCACGGTTGCGCCGCGCCCGGTGTTGATGAAGATCGAGCCCTTCTTCATCTGCCGAAAGTGCTTCTCGGTCAGCATGTGATGCACCTCGGGCCTTGCCGGGGCATGCATCGAGACGAAGTCGGATTGCGACAGCACCTCGTTCAGCGTCGCCGGGATCACGCCGTGATCGTACATCAGCGTTTCCTGGATGAAGGGATCGTAGGCCATCATGCGCAGGCCGAACGGCGCGGCGCGTTTCGCAACTGCACGCGCGACGCGGCCGAACGAGACGAAGCCGAGCGTCTGGCCCATCAGCCTCGGAACCTTGAGCAGCGCCGGCCGGCCCTCCGCCCAGCGGCCGTCACGCACCATGCGGTCCTGCTCGACCAGGCGGCGGAAGCTGGCGAGCAGCAGCATCATGGCGTGATCGGCGACCTCTTCGATGAAGGTGTCCGGAATGTTGGTGACGGGAATGCCGCGCGCGGTGGCAGCCTTGACGTCGACGCTGTCGACGCCGACCGAGCCGAGCGTGATGACCTTGCAGGTCTGCAAGCTGTCGATGATGGTCTTGGTGATCGGGATGCCCTTGGCATAGATGGCGTCCGCGGTCTTTGCGGCGGCGATGAACCCGGCCTCGTCGGCAGGAGCCTCGATGATCTCGGCGTCGATCGGATCGAGCGCCTCGCGCTCAAAGGAATAGTCGCTGCCCGCGACCGTGAAGCTCGCGCCCTTCGGCGTCACCACCCTGTATTTCGGCATTTTCTCGCTCCCGATTTGGTTTGTCGGTTCTTGTTGTGACCCGTCTCCGCGGGCGGGCCTTTGCGTCTTTTACGCGAAATCGGAGCGGTCGCGTACAATCGTTGGTTGCCGGTGCGGAGATAAATTGCCGTTTATTGCGGCTGCGTCCGGGCTTCTACGGAGGCACGTAAGTAACTTGCTAAGGCTCTCTCCCTAAAAGTTATTTCGATTTCGATCGATCTGTCGCGCGCCCGTATCCCATTATTGCCGGAGCTAATCGTGAAATTGAGCAATCTGAAGATCGCCCCGAAGCTCGGCATCCTTGTCGGCGTCACCTTGTTCGGCCTGTGCATCTCCGGTGTCCTCGCCGGCTATCTGATGAAGCGCGAGATGGTGAATGCGCGCATCGATCAGGCCAAGGCGATCGTCGAGCTGGCACGCAACTATGCGGGCGCTCTGAAGAAGCGCGTCGACGCCGGCGAGCTGACGAAGGACGCGGCCATGGCCGAGCTTCGCCGCTACGGCAATTCGATGACCTACGACAACGGCGCGGGCTATCTGTTCGGTACGTCGTATGAAGGCATCACGCAGCTCGCGCCGGATCCCAAGCAGATCGGCACCAACCGCATGGATGTCGTGACCAACGGCCGCAAGCTGTCGGTCGAGCTGATGGACGGCGTCAAGGCCAACGGTTCGATCCTGCTGCATTATGAATACATGAAGCCCGGTCAGCCGACGCCGATCCGCAAGATCGGCTACGCGGTGGCGGTGCCCGGCTTCGACATGTATCTCGGCACCGGCGCTTATCTCGACGACATCGACGCCAAGATGGGTCCGGTCTATTGGCTGCTCGGCTTTGCCATGCTCGGCATATTCATTGTCGCCGGCAGCGTCGCCTGGCTGATCGGCCGCGGCATCAGCCGCCCGCTGGCGCTGCTTGGCGCCCGCATGAAGGATCTCGCCGACGGCAAGCTCGAGGGCGACATTCCCGGCGTCGGCCGCGGCGACGAGGTCGGCGCGATGGCCTCCACCGTCCAGATCTTCAAGGACAACGCGGTCCGCATCCGCGACCTCGAAAGGACCGAAGCCGATGCCAAGGAACGCGTCGCGGCGGAACGTCGCAGCGCGATGGAAGGCATCGCCAACGACTTCGAACGCAGCGTCAACGGCATCGTCCGCTCGGTCTCCTCGGCCGCGGCCGGCATGCAGACGACGGCGCAGTCGATGACCGCGACCGCCAGCGACGCCTCCTCGCGCGCGGCGACGGTCGGCGCTGCCTCGCAAAAAGCCTCCGGCAATGTCGGCACGGTTGCGGCGGCCGCCGAAGAGCTGTCGAGCTCGGTTGCGGAAATCTCCCGCCAGGTCACGCGCTCGACCGAAGTCGCCAGCCGCGCCGTCAGCGACGCCGAGCGTACCAATGCCACCGTGCAGGTGCTCTCGACCGGCGCCGAGAAGATCGGCGAAGTCGTCAAGCTGATCCATTCGATCGCAGCGCAGACCAATCTGCTCGCGCTCAACGCCACCATCGAGGCGGCACGCGCCGGTGAATCCGGCCGCGGATTCGCGGTCGTCGCCTCCGAGGTCAAGGCGCTGGCCAACCAGACCGCCAAGGCGACCGAGGAGATCTCCGCGCAGGTCGCGGCGATGCAGACCTCGACCAGCGACGCGGTCACGGCCATCTCCGGCATCACCCAGACCATCGCCGAGATGAGCGAGATCACCGCCGGCATTTCCGCATCGATCGAGCAGCAGGGCGAAGCGACCCGCGAGATCGCCCGCAACATCCAGTCGGTCGCGGCCGGTTCGAACGAGATCAACGCCAATATCGGCAGTGTCACCTCGGCCGCGGAAGCGACCGGCACCGCGGCAACCGACGTGCTCACCAACGCCCGCGAACTGGACAGCCAGTCCGGCGCGCTGCGCAGCGCCGTCGACGGCTTCCTCGCCAAGGTGCGCGCGGCGTAAGGCCAAACGCTCGAAATTCGTAGGGTGGGCAAAGGCGCCGAAGCGCCGTGCCCACCTTTTCTTTTTGCGACGACCTGACGGTGGGCACGCTTCGCTTTGCCCACCCTACGAGAGCGGTGCCCCGGGCTCAGCGCCGCGTCCGCGACACGAGACCGTCCTTACTGCTTCTCGATCTTCGCGTTGGTGATCAGCTTCTCCCACAGCACGAGCTGTTCGTTCACGAACGTGCCGAGCTGCTCCGGCGTGCCCGAGAACGCGTCCATGCCGAGGGTGGCGAGCTGTGCCTTGATCTCCGGCTTCTCGACGATCTTCCGGATCTCGGCGTTGAGCCGGGTCACGATCTCCTTCGGCATGCCGGCGGGGCCGAAATAGCCCTGCCAGGACGAGATGTCGAAATCAGGCACGCCGGCCTCCTGCATCGACGGCAGGTTCGGCACCAGCGGCGAGCGGTCCTTGGTGGTGACGGCGAGCGCGCGCAGCGCGTTGCCGTTGACGTGGGGCAGGCCGGTCAGGATGTCGACGAACATCATCGAGACGCGGCCGCCCATGACGTCGTTGAGCGCCGGCGGCGAGCTCTTGTAGGGCACGTGCAGCAGGTCGAGCCCGGCATTGTGCGCAAAGGTCGCACCCGACACGATCGCGGAGGACGATCCCGAGGCGTAGCTCAGCTTGCCCGGATTGGCCTTGCCGTAGGCGACGAGCTCGCCAACGGTCTTGGCCGGCACTTCCGGATTGACGACCAGCATGAAAGGCAGGTCGCCGGTGCGCGCGATCGGCGTGAAATCCTTGACCGGATCGTAAGTGAGGCTCTTGAGCAGATAGGGATTGGCCGAATGCGTGGTGTTGGTCGTCACCAGCAGCGTGTAGCCGTCGGGGGCGGCCTTCGCGACATAGCTTGCGGCGAGCATGCCGTTGGCGCCCGCCTTGTTCTCGATCACGATGCCGACGCCGAGCGCCTGCGACAGATGCTGCGAGATCAGCCGTGTCGTCGTGTCGGTGCCGCTGCCGGCCGCGAACGGCAAAACAAGCGTGATGTTGCGGCTCGGCCAGGTATCGGCCTGTGCAGTGGATGCGGCGACGAGGCACAATGCAGCCGCGCCGACGGCACGCAGGTTTCGAATCAGCCCTGAAATCATATCGAGACGTTCCCTCTTTTTCGTTGGCGGGGAACCTAGCGTCTCTTCGCCAAAATCGGAAGACGCGAGTTGTCTCGTGTGCCCCGGGCGCAGTGCAGCGCGCCGCCGTTCGCGGCGTGATGCGCTGCCGAACGGGGGCCCATGCTGCCACAAACTGGATCCCGGCTCTGCGACGCACCGCTTGCGCGCTGCGTCTTGTCCGGGACACGAGCACGCATCGTCCGCCGCGCGGAATTACTTCACCGCCGAGCCCTGGCGTGAGGCGATCACGACGCCGGCGAGCACCAGCGCGTAGCCGATCAGGTGAAACGGCTGCAGCTTTTCGCCGAGCAGCACGATCGCCATCGCCGAGCCGAACACCGGCACCAGATGGAAGAACGGCGCGGCGCGGTTCGGGCCGATCAGCGCGACGCCGCGGTTGAAGAACAGATAGGCCAGCGTCGAGGGAAAGATCAGGATGTAGCCCAGCGTCGCCAGCGTCGTCCCGTCGAATTGCAGCACGCGGCCGCTTGCCGCCTCCCAGATCGCGGTCGGCAGCAGCATCGTCGCGCCGCAGCAGGTGGTGAAGGACAGGAAGGAGAGCTGGTGGATCTTGGGCCGACGCGGGATGAAGGCCGAGTAGATCCCAAACGCCACCAGCGAGGAGGCGAACATGATGTCGCCCCTGTTGAAGCTGATGCTCGCGAGCGCGGCGAGATCGCCGCGCAAAATGATGATCAACACGCCGAGAAGCGAGATCGCGATGCCGGCGAACTGGGCACCCGTCAGCCGCACGCCGAACAGCACCAGCGACCACAGCGCCACGAACAGCGGTCCGGCCGACTGGATCAGCAGCGCGTTCAGCGCCTCCGTGTACTGCATCGCCCAGTACGAGATCGCGTTGTTGAAGGCGAAGCCCACCAGCGACAGGAACAGCATCAGCGGCAGGCTGTTGCGCAAGGCGGGCCAGTCGCGCTTCAGATGCGGCCAGGCGAACGGCAACAGGATCAGGAAAACGCCGAACCAGCGGATCGTGGTCACCGTCAGCGGCGGCACATGCGCGCCGACATGGCGCGCGAGCACGATGTTGCCGGCCCAGAACAGCGAGCTCAGGCTGAGCAGCAGATAAGGCTGGTTGTTGAGCCAGCTGGCCGGACTGGAGGCAGGTGGCGCGGGCGAGGCAATCGTCATTGGCGTTGGATACGAGCTTGTGCCGGATTGCCGTCGCGGCACAAGTCACGCGGCCGCAATGCTACAATGCAGGCAAACCCTGAGGAGGCGCCTTTGGCGGCTAATATGTTGAACAAGGTGACGCGGCGTTGGCTTTGCCCCTCTCCCCTTGCGGATGAGGGGTATCTCTCCGCTCGCTTGGACTCGTAGGGTGGGCAAAGGCGCACTTGCGCCGTGCCCCCCGTCTCTCTCGATCGCAAAAATGCGTGGGCACGCTTCGCTTTGCCCACCCTACGAGAGTTCGAATAAATTACGTCGCCTGCTTTCGTGACGCCACGAACACGCCCGACAGCACCAGCGCAAAACCGATGAAGTGGAATGCCTGCGGGTGTTCGCCCAGGAACGCCATCGCCATGATCGAGCCGAACACCGGCACGACGTGGAAGAACGGCGCGGCGCGGTTGGCGCCGATCAGGCGCACGCCGCGATTGAAGCAGAGATAGGCCAGCGTCGAGGGAAACACCGCGACGTAGAACAGCGTCAAGAGGTTCGGCCCGTCGAGCTTCATGACCGGGCGCGCGGACAATTCCCAGATCTCTAGCGGAATGAGGCAGGCCGCGCCGGCCCCGAAGGTGAAGGCGAGGAACGACAGGCCGTGCATCGGCGGCCGTTTCAGCGTCAGCACCGAATACAGCGCGAAGATGACGAGTGCGACGATGAAGATGAGGTCGCCCTTGTTGAACTCGATGTTCGACAGCGTGGTGAAATCGCCGTGCAGCAGAATGGTCAGCACGCCGCACATCGACAGCAGCACGCCGAACGCCTGCGCCACGGTGAGGCGGATGCCGAGGATGGCCAGCGACCACAGCGCCACGACCAGGGGCGCGGCCGACTGCAGCAGCAGCGTATTGAGTGCCTGGGTATGCTCCAACGCCCAATATTGCAGCGTGTTGAAGGCGCCGATGCCGGTGACCGAGAGCGTGATCATCAGGCCGAGCCTGCCGCGGATCGCGGGCCAGTCCTGGGCAAGATGTTTCCAGGCGAACGGCAGCACCAGCAGGAAGGCAAAGAACCAGCGCAGGAACGACAGCGTGACCGGCGGGATGTGGCCGGCGGCGAGCCGGCCGACGATGGCGTTGCCGGCCCAGCACAGCGCGGTGATGCTGAGCAGCAGATAAGGCTGGTTGGCGATCCAGCTGTGGCCGGATGTCTCCGCGCTCGTGGTCTGGCCGGTGGCGGACATTGGGATTGGCGTGCCCCGCGTGCGCCGAGGCATCCAGCCCGGCGGGATCCGGGCCGGCTGATCGCCCGGCGCTGCCCAAAGACACGGAAATCGGAGCTGCATCAACGGGGGGCGGACGCATCGCGACCATGCAGCGGCGGATTGAGCCTCTCACGCTTTGGTCGAAGCCTGCGCGCTGGCCGCGAAGGTTTCTGGATTTTCCGGGGATATCAAAGGCTTGGAGTAGCCTCGAAGCCCTGAAAATGCCCCGTTCTTGCTTGCCTAGAGAGGCTGCTTCCTTTATCCGGTTGGGCTGCCTCGGTGCGAACGGCCTCTGGCCGGGAATTGGGCTGGGCGCAGGCATGATTCCGGAAAAATGGGTACCAATTTTCCGTTCGGATCGTGCCACCTACAGAGAAATCTTCGAAGGATTACCCGCGAATGGCCAATGTTGTCGTCGTCGGCGCCCAGTGGGGCGACGAAGGAAAGGGCAAGATCGTCGACTGGTTGTCGGAGCAGGCGGACATCGTCGTCCGCTTCCAGGGCGGTCATAACGCCGGCCACACGCTGGTGATCAACGGCAAGACCTACAAGCTCGCGCTGCTGCCCTCCGGTGTCCTGCGTGAGCAGAAGCTGTCGGTGATCGGCAACGGCGTGGTGTTCGATCCCGCCGCCTTCCTCGACGAGGTCTCCAAGCTGCGAGCGCAGGGCGTCGCGGTCTCGCCGGAGAACCTGCGTATCGCCGAGAACGTCACGCTGATCCTGCCGCTGCACCGCGAGCTCGATGCGCATCGCGAATCCGCCAGTGCGGCGACCGCGATCGGTACCACCCGCCGCGGCATCGGGCCTGCCTATGAGGACAAGGTCGGCCGCCGCGCCATCCGCCTGATGGACCTCGCCGACCTCGACACGCTCCCGCACAAGATCGACCGGCTGCTTGCCCACCACAACGCGCTTCGCCGCGGCCTCGGCCTGCCCGAATTCGACGGCAAGGTGATCTTGAAGGAGTTGAGCGCGCTGGCGCCGGAGCTGCTGCCCTACGCCGAGACGGTGTGGCGGCTGCTCGACATCAAGCGGCGTGAAGGCAAACGCATGCTGTTCGAAGGCGCGCAAGGCGCGCTGCTCGACGTCGACCACGGCACTTACCCCTACGTCACCTCGTCCAACACGGTGGCGGCGCAGGCGGCGACCGGCTCGGGCCTCGGACCCGGGGCGGTCGGCTATGTGCTCGGCCTGTGCAAGGCCTACACCACCCGCGTCGGCCAGGGCCCGTTCCCGACCGAGCAGGACAACGAGACCGGCCGCCGGATCGGCGAGCGCGGCCGCGAGTTCGGCACCAACACCGGCCGTCCGCGCCGCTGTGGCTGGTTCGACGCCGTGCTGGTCCGTCAGGCGGTCCGGACCTGCGGCATCAACGGCCTGGCGCTGACCAAGCTCGACATTCTCGACGGCTTCGACACGATCGAGGTCTGCACCGGCTACAAGCTCGACGGCAAGGAGATCGACCACTTCCCCGCCGGCGAGGGCGCCCAGGCCCGGGTCGAGCCGATCTACGAGACCATCGAGGGCTGGAAGGAGCCGACCGCCAATGCGCGGTCCTGGGCCGACCTGCCGGCCCAGGCCATCAAATATGTCCGGCGGATCGAGGAATTGGTGGGGTGCCCGGTTGCGCTGCTTTCCACCAGCCCCGAACGCGAAGATACTATCCTGGTGCAAAATCCGTTTGAGGCTTAACGATATCTTACCGGGACGCGCGTATAGTTGAGTTGAAATGGCTGATTACTATCCGCTGATCGCCCGCGCTATTGCCGCCCTGGACCCGAACGCTCCCGGCGAAAGCCGTCGCGCGCTCTATGAGCGGGCGCGCACGGCGTTGATCGCGCAGTTGCGCAGCGTGCAGCCGCCGCTCTCCGAATCCGAGATCACCCGCGAAAGGTTGTCGCTGGAGGAGGCCGTCCGCAAGGTCGAATCGGAGGCTGCCCAGCGCGCCCGCGAGGCCTCGCGCCCCGGTGGCGGCGCCCGCGGCGGCAGCAGCGGAGATGCCTTCCGCCGCGCCAGCACCCGAGCTGCCGAAGGCAGCCCCGCCGCGGCCGCGCCGGCCCCGCCGCGGACGCGTCCGGCTCCGCCGCCGCCGCGCGCCGACCGTCCCTCCTTCAACGTCGATGACCAGAGCGAGGCCCCGCGTCCGCCGCGTGCGCCCCGTTTCGACGCCCCGCGCCAACCGGGACCGTCCGCCCCGCCACCGATGCCGGAGCCGGCGGCCGGGCGCGATCGCGCCGGTGCGCGCCGTCCGCCCGATGTCGGACCTCCGCCGCCGCTGCCGCCGGCACCGGGCGTGCGCGGCTTCCGCGACATCACGGCGGACGCCAACGATCTCGGCGGCGCTGCCGCCCAGGCCAGCCGCGCCGCGCGCCGCACCTACGCCAACGTGCCCTCGCCCTCGCCGGAATTCGACCGGCTCGAGCCGAGCCTGGAAAACCGCGCCGGCGAGCAGGACGCGCCCTATTCCTACGACGAGTCGGTCGAGGAGGCCGAGCGCTACGCGCCGCAGCCGCCGTCGCCGCGTCCGCGCATCGCGCCCGAGCGCGACGCCAAGAAGCGCGCCCGCACGCGCTCCGCCTTCCCGTTCAAGAGTGCGATCGCCGTCGGCATCGTGCTGATCCTGGTCGGCGCCGGCATCCTCTGGGGCAAGCAGCTGGTCCAGATCGCGACCAACCTGCTCAAGTCCTCGCCGACCCAGGTGGTGGAGGCGCCGAAGGATCCGTCCCAGCCGCAGAGCAAGCCCAAGATTCCTGATCGCGTCGGCCAGCCCTCGGCCAGCGACCAGCCGGTCGCGCCGGTGGCGCAGAAGGTCGTGCTCTATGACGAGGATCCGTCCGATCCGAAGGGCAAGCAATATGTCGGCTCGGTGGTGGGGCGGCTCGAGCCGATCAAGGCGTCGGGCAACCAGAAGGCCGACGTCGCCGTGCGTGCCGACATCGAGATCCCCGACCGCAAGTTCAAGATGACGATGTCGTTCCGCCGCAACACCGATTCCTCGCTGCCGGCGAGCCACACGGCGGAGCTGACCTTCATCCTGCCGCCGGATTTTCCCGGCGGCAGTGTCTCCAACGTGCCGGGCATTCTGATGAAGTCGAACGAGCAGGCGCGCGGCACGCCGCTCGCCGGCCTCGCGGTCAAGGTCACCGACGGCTTCTTCCTGGTCGGCCTGTCCAATGTCGACGCCGACCGCTCCCGCAACGTCCAGCTCCTGAAGGAGCGCTCGTGGTTCGACGTGCCGCTGGTCTATGCCAATCAGCGCCGCGCCATCATCGCCATCGAGAAGGGCGCCCCCGGCGAACGCGCCTTCAACGACGCCTTCGCACAGTGGGGCGACTGAGGCATTGCTGTCATTCCGGGCTCGGTGCTGCGCACCGCCCCGGAATGACATTCTTCATGGATTACTATTGCGCCGCCGCTTCCCGCTTGCGGGATGCTGATGCCGCGGCTTCGCGGTCCATCACGGCGCGGCAGCCGGGGCTGACCTGGGCCTTGTTCCGCACCATGCAGGCCCTGACCCTGGGAATGTCGGGGATCTCACTTGAGCACAGCCGCATCGCATCGCCCGTGCACATCTGCTGCGCTTCGGACGAGAAGGCGAGGCCGGGTGAGGTCTGGAGTGCGATGGCCGTGGTTGCTACGGCCAACAGCGAAGCGGTGGTCTTAAGCAGCGAAGCGATCGTCTGATAGCGTGTCATGCAGAATGCGTCCCCGAGTTCCGTGAGCTTGAGCCACTTGGTTTTTGGGGCGCCGCACACGGCTTGATCTGCCGCATGTCACAGCCTTCACGTCGGGAACTTTGGTCCCGCATGTGGTCGCTCGATTTCTTGATGTTCGAATCGAAAAGTGCTGCGCCGCCCGAGCGAAGTATGCGCCATTGTCACGCGGCTGCAATGGCAGGTGCAAAGGAATTTGCAGCTGTTGCGTGGACGTCACGCACAAAGCGTGCGCGCGCGATCAGATCATCCGATCGAAGGAGGCGCTCGCTTGTTCCACATCGCTCGCGCCGAGCGCGGCGGCGTGTTCCTCGACGGCGGTGACGCCTTTGGCAGTCAGCTCGAACAAATCGCCGTCCTTCATCACGTAGCCGTCGGCGATGAGCTCGCCGATCTTGCCGTGGCGGTCGTCGGCGAAGGCAACGGACTGGCTGATGTCCCGCAGGATCGAGAGCTGTTCGTCGCGCAACATGGCTTCACTCTCCGTTCGCTGGGGATGGTCGCGGTCCTCACATGCCGTGGCTCTGAAACACCTTGCTGCAAGAGCGCGACAGCTTGGCCCGGTTGGCTTGCAGGCAGCCCTGCACGGCGCCGTCATTGCCGAGGTCCTTGCGGCAGAAGCGCGAGGCGTCGCGCGAGCAGGCCTGCTGTTCCTGGGGCGAGCCCATGTGGCCTTGCGCAAGAGCGGGTGCGTTCGACAGGCCACTCAGGGCTGCCAGCGTGATCGTCGCCAGGAGAAATCTGCGGGCCATCGGCGGCTCCAATCTGACAGGGATAATTCAGGTCCTGTCTGAACTCGTCGCCTTGCCACTTGTTCCTCCAAAGGCAGAGCTCGCCCCGCTATTCAAGGTTCCCGGGGCGCTGCTATAACACCGGCGAAACGTGAGGTGTTTGATGAAACGCTATCTGGTGTTTGCGCTGGTGGGCCCGTTCGTCGGCGGGTTCCTCCTGCTGCTGACGACGACCTATCAGTCCGGCTATTGGGCCCAGACCAGTCTCGGCGAGGTCGGCAAGCTGTTCGCGGTGTTCTTCAAGACCCTGCAGTACAGCTATCTGTTCGGCTTCCTGCCTTCGCTGATGATCGGCGCAGTCGATGACATCCTGACCCATGTCAGGCGGATCGGCCCGGGCTTGCGGATGCTCCTGGTCGGCCTGTTCGCCTTCGTGCTGGCCTCGCTCACCTACAGCTCGCGCGGGCCGGATTCGGGCGCGGTGCAGTTCATCCTGTATGGCCTCGTCGGGTTCGTGCCGGCGGTGATTTCGTCCTGGCTCGTGCATAAATACATCAAGGAGCCGCATCCGGTGGCGGCGCCGACGTGAGCGCGCGACGTTCGGACGCGGCGCAGCAACCTCAGCCGCGTCCGCGCGTTCCCTGAAGGCCATGACCATGTCCGACGACGACATCCTAGCTCCACGCAGATCCCGTCCGGGGAGCTCGCGCGCGACCTCTTCCGGCACCGAGGCACGCGGGCCGATCATCGACCAGGACGGCCGGGAAATCCGCCCCGAGACGCTGCAGCAGGGGTTTCGCGAATTCGGTTTCGAGCTTGGCAAGGACAATCCATTCGCCGGGAGTCCGTTCGGCAATCTGACGCGCGAGCAGCGGATCGCGCGGATCGAGGCGATCGCAAAGCTGCTCGACGTCGCCTTCATCCTGCCCGGCACCAACATCCGCTACGGCATCGACGGGCTGATAGGCCTGATCCCCGTCGTCGGCGACATCATCACCACGGCGATCTCGCTGTGGCTGGTGCGGGAGGCCCGCGCGTTGGGCGCGCCCTGGTACATCACCACCCGCATGCTCGGCAATGTCGCGCTCGACGGCGTGGTCGGCATGGTCCCGTTCGCGGGCGACGCTTTCGACGTGATGTTCCGCGCCAACATGCGCAACGTGCGTCTGCTCCGCCGCTGGCTCGACAAGCAGCCGCGGATTTAGCGCGGCGGCTGGGAGCGCTTGCCGCGAGTCCATCTGGTCGATGATGCGCCGCTGCGGGGAGAACCCCCAAACGCAAAAAACGCGACAGCCTTTCGGCCATCGCGCTTTCTGCGCACATCGGAGGCTTGCGAAAACTTAGGCCGCGTCGGCGGCGTCGGTCTCGGCCGGCGCCGGCTTGGGACGGCGGGGCAACGGGAAGGCTTCGCTCTCATAGAGCGAGCGGATGCCGTTCTGGTCGAAACGCGCTTCCTCGACCTGGAGATAGGCGCCGTTCAGTGAATCCGTCGGCAATTGCTCCATCGCGAACTGCACGGCTTCGGCCGCGGTGCCGAACCGGCGATAGGTGAAGCCTGCGCGCTTCTTCTTGCGGATCGCGGCGGGGAAGAGTTCGGCGGAGGTGTTGAAGTTGAACGGACGCAGTGGACGCATGGTCAAAGACCTCGTGATCTTCTCTGGGGCTTTAAGCGCGTGGGGTTTGGGAGGGCAGGGGCCGCCATCGAGCGAGCCCGCCGCACATGCCATTTCGCCCTCTAATATAGGCCGATTTGACAAAAATGCGACCCCCGCGATGGGAGATGATGAATCCGCGCATGGCAGCTCCGCGGATGAAATTAATCAAATTATTACAATGGCTTATATGGATTACAATTTGCCAAGAAGCAGCAGGACGACCAGCACCGCCAGCACGACGCCGCCGATGCCCATGCCGGAATGGCCCATCCCATAGCCGTAACCGCCGATGCGGCCGGACAGGCCGCCGAGCAGATAGATGATCACCAGGATGATCAGGACGGTCCCGAGTGACATGGCATCCTCCCTGGCGGCCGCCAAATGCGATGATCGGCCGCACCGCCAGACAAGAAAAGCACATCGCGCGGCCGGGTTCCACGAAGGAACCGGGCCGCGCGCAACCTTATTTCGGCTCCAGCTTCAGCGCGGCCGAGTTGATGCAGTAGCGCAGGCCGGTCGGCCCGGGGCCGTCGGGGAAGACGTGGCCGAGATGGCCGCTGCATTTGGAGCAGAGCACCTCGGTGCGGACCATGCCGTGGCTCACGTCCCGCTCCTCGTCGATATGGCTCTCGACGGCGGGCTGGGTGAAGCTCGGCCAGCCGCAGCCGGAATCGAACTTGGCGTCGGACTCGAACAGCACATTGCCGCAGCCGGCGCACGTGTAGGTGCCGGCGCGGTGGTCGTGCTCATACTCGCCGGAGAAGGGACGCTCGGTCGCCTTCTCGCGCAGCACGGCGTACTGCATCGGCGACAATTCGCGCCGCCACTGCTCTTCGCTCTTGATGACCTTGTTATCAGTGGTTTTCATTTTGGTGTCGGGCATGGGTCTCCCGTTTGTTTCGGTGATCTCGCGATCAGTTGGTGGCCTTGCTGGCGCTCACCAGCGTCGGCTTTTCAATGTAGTTATCCGCGAACAGCTTTTTCAGGTTCTCGACCTTGGGCAGGTCGTTATAGGCGATGTAAGGCTGGTTCGGGTGCAGCGTCAGATAGTCCTGGTGGTAGGCCTCCGCCGGGTAGAACGCCTCCAGCGCGCCGACCTTGGTCACGATCGGCTTGCTGAACACCTTGGCGCCGTTGAGCTGGGCGATATAGGCCTCCGCCACCTTCTTCTGCTCGTCGGAGGTGGTGAAGACGGCCGAGCGATATTGCGTGCCGACGTCGGGGCCTTGGCGGTTGAGCTGGGTCGGGTCGTGCGCCACCGAGAAGTAGATCTGGAGGATCTTGCCGTAAGAGATCTTCTTCGGGTCGTACTTGATCTCGACCGCCTCGGCATGGCCGGTCCGGCCGCTCGAGACCGTCTGGTAGTCGGCGGTCGCCTTGGTGCCGCCGGCATAGCCGGAGACCGCGTTGACGACGCCCGCGGTGTGCTGGAAGACGCCCTGCACGCCCCAGAAGCAGCCGCCGGCGATCACGGCGGTCTGGATCCCGCTCGCGGGTGCCGCATCCATGGCTGGGGCGGGGATCACGACCGCATCCTCCGCGGCCCGGGACGGCGCGGCAAAGGCCAGCGCAAAGGCAAGCGAGAGGGCGGTGGTTGCGGCGAGCAGGGAGGCGAGGGCAGGTCGGCGCATGGCGGATCCTCTTTCGGAAGGTCTGACAGTCTAGGGCGGTCGGGGCCGGACGAACAGTTGCCCGGCTGCGTTTTCGCACCATCCGAGGTACGGACGCGGCCGCCGATTGTTACGACGGGACGGACACGAGTCTGTGAAATGAGCCGCGCGGGATAGCCGGGCGCCGGCGGCTTGGCGAGACCGGGAACTCCGCGCTAGATGAACCGGTGCGATCGATGATCGACTCAAGAAGAATCTGGCTGGAGCAGGCCTGACCCATGCTGCGCGTCGTTTCCCTGACCCTCGTCATCCTGACGGCCGGCCTGTTCAGCGCGGCGGCCGACCCGCAGGCCGACGATCTCACCCTCTGCCGTGACCGCCAGGCGGAGGCCCAGGCCCGCGCGAGCGCCTGCGACAATCTGCTGAAGGCCGACAAGCTCAGCGGCAAGGACAAGGCCATCGCGCTCTCCGTGCGCGGCAACACGCTGATCAGCAAGCGCGATTACGACCACGCGATCGAGACCCTGTCCATCGCGGTCGATCTCGATCCGGATTATGTCATTGCCCTCAACCTGCGCGGCCTCGCCTATGAGCGCAAGGGCCAGGACGATCTCGCCATGGCGGACTACAACCTCGCCCTCCAGAAGCGCCCCACCTACGGTGTCCCCTACAACAATCGGGGCGTCATCTATGCGCGCCGCGGCGCTTTGCAAAGCGCGATCGACGATTTCAGCCTGTCGATCAAATACACGCCCAAATTCCTGCTCGGCTGGACCAATCGCGCCCGCGCGCGGACGCTGATGAAGGATTTCGACGGCGCGATCGCGGATTTCGCGGAGGCCGAGAAGATCGACCCGGCCGCGCCGCAGATCGCCAGCAACCGCTGCATCACGTACGGCATGATGGGCAGGTACGCGCAGGCCCTTGCCGACTGCAACGGCCTGATCGAGCGGCAGCCGAAAAACGTGTTCGCGATCAACAACCGCGCCGACGTCAGCATGATGAAGGGCGACCTCGACGCCGCGCTGAAGGACTACAACACGGCGATCCAGATCAATCCGAACAACATCCGCGCGCATTCCGGTCGCGGCCAGATCTATGAGCGGAAGAAGGATCTCGCGCAGGCGCGCGCCGATTTCCGCGCGGCCGCCTATTCGTTGACGAAGTTCGACGAGCCCGACGTCGCCCGCGCCCGTGCCGTCGCGCAGGAGCGGCTCGCCGCGCTGACGCCGCAGGCGCCGGCCGGGGCAACCGGGCGCCGCGTGGCGCTGGTGATCGGCAACGGCGCCTACAAGAACGTCCACGCCTTGCCCAATCCGCCGCGCGATTCCAAACTGATCGCGAGCGTGCTGCGCGACGTCGGCTTCCAGAGCGTGATTTCCGTCAATGACCTCACCCGCGACAAGTTCTTCGACGCGTTGAAGGCCTTCGCGGAGGAAGCGGAGAAGGCCGACTGGGCCGTGGTCTATTACGCCGGCCACGGCTTCGAGATCGGCGGGGTGAACTATCTCGTTCCCGTCGACGCCAAGCTCGCCGCCGACAAGGACGCCGAGACCCAGGCGGTCGCCCTCGAGCAGGTGATCGCCGCGGTCGGTGCCGCGCGAAAAATGCGTCTCGTGGTCCTGGATGCCTGCCGCGACAATCCGTTCGCGCCGAGCATGCAGCGCACGCTGTCGCTGAAGCTGGTCGACAAGGGCTTTTCCAACATCGAGCCCGGCGCCGGCTTCATGGTGGTCTACGCCGCCAAGCACGGCGAGACCGCGATGGACGGCGACGGCAGTGCCAACAGCCCGTTCGCCACCGCGCTGGCCCGCGAGATCAAGCAGCCGCGCATCGAGATCCGAAAACTGTTCGACATCATCCGCGACGACGTCTGGGCCGCCACCAGGCACGAGCAGCAGCCGTTCACCTACGGCTCGCCGCCGGGACGGGAAGATTTTTATTTTGTCGCGGGGAAGTAACTGAGCGTGAGGCGCGGCAACGCCACCTCATAACCGCTGTCGTCCCCGCGAACGCGGGGACCCATAACCCCAGGGAGGAGCGTGAGGCAAAACTCCCACTCCGAGTCTTCGTCAATCATCTTCCTGTGGGTATGGGTCCCGGATCGGCGCTCCGCTTCGCTACGCTTGTCCGGGACGACAGCGGAGGTCGAGGCTCGGGCCTCGGCGCCTAAACCACGATACTCAACCTTTTCGCCGCTCGCGTGATGCCTGTGTACAGCCACCGCGCCCTTGAGTCCTGGAACGCAAAGCTCTCGTCGAACAGCACGACGTCGTCCCATTGCGAGCCCTGCGACTTGTGCACGGTGAGCACGTAGCCGTAGTCGAACTCGTCATAGGGCTTGCGCTGCTCCCAGGCGATCTGCTCGACGCCGCCCTCGAAGCAATCGGCGCGCACCGAGACCTTGGTCACCTTGTGGCCGAAATCCTCGTCCGGCGACAGCCGCATGCTGAGGATGCGCGATTTCGCGCGCGAGGTGTTGCGCGACTTCACGCGCCATAGCCCGCCGTTGAACAGGCCCTTCTTGCGGTTGTTGCGCAGGCATACCAGCTTGTCGCCGGCGACCGGGAAGACGTCCTCGATGTTCTGGCGCTGGCGCACCCGCATGTTGTAGGCGCGCCGGGTGTTGTTGCGGCCGACCAGCACCTGGTCGGCGCCCATGACCCTGTCAGGATCGAGCTCCTTGCGCGACACCACCTCGCTCTCGCCGTAGCGGCCGATGTCGAGTTCGCGTCCCTCGCGCACGTCCATCGACATCCGCACGATCGGATCGTCCTGCGCCTGGCGGTGCACCTCGGTCAGCATCGCGTCCGGTTCGGTGTTGGTGAAGAAGCCGCCGCCCTGGATCGGCGGCAGCTGCGCGGGATCACCCAGCACCAGCAGCGGGCAGTCGAACGACATCAGGTCGCGGCCCAATTCGGCGTCGACCATCGAGCATTCGTCGATCACGATCAGCTTCGCCTTCGAGGCCGGCGCGTCGTCCCACAATTCGAAGCTCGGCTGCTCCTCGCCGGATTCGCGGGCGCGGTAGATCAGGGAGTGGATGGTGGAGGCGTCGTCGCATCCCTTGTTGCGCATGACGAGGGCGGCCTTGCCGGTGAAGGCGGCGAACTTCACCTCGCCGTCGACGCCGTCGGCGATGTGCCGCGCCAGCGTGGTCTTGCCGGTGCCGGCAAAGCCGAACAGGCGGAAGATCGGCGGCGTGCCATTGCGGCCCGGCTTGGCCTTCAGCCAGTCGCCGACGGCCTTGAGAGCGGCATCCTGATGCGGTGTGAAACTGGCCATATCTGTCTTGAGGAAGGGCGAAAAGGCGGCGATTCGCTACGCCCCAAGTTAATCATTCGACCCCCGCTTTCAAGCCGGATGCAGCAGCGAAGATCGAGGCGTCAGCGGGCGGTCGTCAGCTTTCGCTGGCCCGCCTCGCGGCCGCAAATCCGCCTCATCACGTCGCAGGTGAAGGCGAAGTAAACGCCTTGCCCGGTTTGCGCAATTTCGTGCGGCAAACGACCCGCAGGTTAATCGTTGCTTGCGCGCGTTCGCGACGCCGGTTGATCTAGCGCAATGCAACATGGACAGCGCGAACCTATGGTCCGCAGCGGTGACAACGGCGTCGACCGAGATGTGCCCGATGGGGCGCATTCTCCTGGAAAATTCCTCAACACGGGTCTGCCCGTGAGGATTCGGATATGCCGAGACCAATGTCGCGACGCTCACTATTCTCTGCTGTTCTGCCTTTCGCATCCGGCCGCGACGCGCTTGCGCCGCGCGTGAACGAGTCGTGCCCCGAACAGGTGGCGACCGTCTCCAGCGCGAGCGCCTGCGTCGAAAGACACGGCGTGGTCTGCCGTCGCTGCGTCGAAGCCTGTGAGCATTCCGCCATCCGCATTCTCGCGCGCGAGAAGCTCGGCGCCGTCATCGATGCCGCGGCCTGCACCGGCTGCGGCGACTGCATCCCGGTCTGCCCGGTCGAAGCCATCGCGCTCGCGCCGCGGGACCGGATCGCGCTGGTATCCGAACTTGCAAACCTGGTCGTGCACAATGGCTGAGGCCACCAACATCTGCGGCGTTGCCGTCTATCTCGCACCGGATGCCGCGGACGGTCTGACGGACCGGATCCTGGCGTTGCCCGGCGTCGAGCTCGAGGCCGCATCCGGCGAGAACCGGCTTGCGCTGACCGTCGTCGATACGCCGGCCTCGCTGGCGATCGACCAGATCGCCGCGATGCATCGCCTGCCCGGCGTCGTCAGTGCCTCGCTGATCTTTCACGCCTTCGATGCGCCCGACGACGAGAGCGCGATCGAGACCGAGCCGGCCGCCTGCTGCGGCGGCCTCTGCCAGAATTCCGGCGCGCACGCGCGCCCTTCCGCAATTTGAGATTCGTTGAGCCGGAGAGACCGACGATGGTTACGAAGTTGACGAACGGAAATGAAGCCACGGCGACCCGCCGCGATGCGTTGAAGGCAGCCGCAGCGGTTGCTGCCGCCTCGACCATCGGTGTGACGCTGCCGGATGCGGCGATCGCGCAGCCGGGGAAGACCGACGGCATCCGCTGGGACAAGGGCGTATGCCGCTTCTGCGGCACCGGCTGCGGCGTGATCGTCGGCACCAAGAACGGCAAGGTCGTGGCGACGCAAGGAGATCCCGATGCGCCGGTCAATCGCGGCCTCAACTGCATCAAGGGCTACTTCCTGTCCAAGATCATGTACGGCGAGGACCGGCTGACCCAGCCGATGCTGCGCATGAAGAACGGCAAGTTCGACAAGAACGGCGAGTTCGCGCCGATCTCGTGGGACGACGCCTTCAAGCTCATGGCCGAGAAATGGAAGACCGCGTTGAAGGCCGGTGGTCCCTCGACCGTCGGCATGTTCGGCTCGGGCCAGTGGACCATCTGGGAAGGCTACGCCGCCGCCAAGCTCTACAAGGCCGGCTTCCGCTCCAACAACCTCGATCCGAATGCGCGCCACTGCATGGCCTCGGCCGTCACCGGCTTCATGCGCACCTTCGGCATCGACGAGCCGATGGGCTGTTACGACGACATCGAGCATGCCGATGCGTTCGTGCTGTGGGGCTCGAACATGGCGGAGATGCATCCGATCCTGTGGTCGCGCCTGACCGACCGCCGTCTGACCCATGAGGGCTGCGAAGTCCACGTGCTCTCCACCTTCGAGCACCGCTCGTTCGAGCTCGCCGACAATCCGCTGGTGTTCACCCCGCAGAGCGACATGGCGATCCTCAACTACATCCAGAACTACATCGTCAACTCCGGTGCGACGAACAAGGACTTCGTCGAGAAGCACGTCGAGTTCGCATCGACCGTGACCGACATCGGCTACGGATTGCGGCCGACGCACGCCCTCGAGATCAAGGCGCTCAACGCCTCGCACAAGGCCGGCAAGGACGGCGCGCTCGATCCGGCCGGGTTCAAGGACAAGATCGGATTCGACGAGTACAAGAGGCTGCTCGAGCCCTATACGCTCGACTATGCTCACAAGATGTCGGGCGTGCCGAAGGAGAATCTCGAGCGGCTCGCAAAGCTCTATGCCGATCCCAAGAAGAAGGTCGTCTCCTACTGGACGATGGGCTTCAACCAGCATGCACGCGGCACGTGGGTCAACAACATGATCTACAACGTGCACCTCTTGATGGGTAAGATCTCGGAGCCCGGCAACGGCCCGTTCTCGCTGACCGGCCAGCCCTCGGCCTGCGGCACCGCGCGCGAGGTCGGCACCTTTGCCCATCGCCTGCCGGCCGATCTGGTCGTCACCAACCCGAAGCACCGCGAGACGGCCGAGAAGGTGTGGCAGCTGCCCGAGGGCACCATCCCGGGCAACATCGGCTACCATGCCGTGCTGCAGAACCGGATGCTGAAGGACGGCAAGCTCAACGCCTATTGGGTCCAGTGCAACAACAACATGCAGACGGCCCCGAACATGAATGAGGAGGGCTATCCCGGTTATCGCAATCCGGCTGCCTTCGTCGTCGTCTCCGATCCCTATCCGACCGTGACCACGCTGGCTGCGGACCTCATCCTGCCGACGGCGATGTGGATGGAGAAGGAGGGCGCCTATGGCAATGCCGAGCGGCGCACCCAGTTCTGGCGCCAGCAGGTGAAGGCGCCGGGCGAGGCGCGCTCGGATCTCTGGCAGGTGATGGAGTTCTCCAAGTACTTCAAGATCGAGGACGTGTGGCCGGAGGAGCTGATCGCCAAGAAGCCGGAGGTGCGCGGCAAGACGCTGTTCGACGTGCTCTATGCCAACAGCGAGGTGAACAAGTTCCCGATCACCGAGTGCCAGAAGGGTTTTGACAATTCGGAGAGTGCCGCATTCGGCTTCTACGTGCAGAAGGGCCTGTTCGAGGAATACGCCAAGTTCGGCCGCGGTCACGGTCACGATCTGGCGGATTTCGAGCAGTATCACCAGGCGCGCGGCCTGCGCTGGCCGGTCGTCAGCAACAAGGAGACGCTCTGGCGCTTCCGCGAGGGCTACGATCCCTACGTCAAGCCGGGCGAGGGCGTGTCGTTCTACGGCAAGCCGGACAAGAAGGCGCGCATCATCTTCTGTCCGTTCGAGCCGGCGGCCGAAACGCCCGACAAGGAGTTCGATCTGTGGCTGTGCACCGGCCGCGTGCTGGAGCACTGGCATTCCGGCTCGATGACGCGCCGCGTCCCCGAGCTGCACCGTGCCGTGCCGGCCGCGACGCTGTTCATGCATCCGGACGACGCGGCCGAGCGCAAGCTGTTGCGCGGACAGCCGGTGAAGATCCAGACGCGGCGCGGCGAGGTGGTCACGCGGGTCGAGACCAAGGGCCGCAACAAGCCGCCGCGGGGCCTCGTCTACTTCCCGTTCTTCGACGAAAGCCAGCTCGCCAACCAGCTCACGCTCGATGCGACCTGTCCGATCTCGAAGGAGACCGATTTCAAGAAGTGCGCCTGCCGCGTGACGTCGGCCTAAACCCTCGATGGACGAGCCATGTCGGATTCCAGCTCAGGCATCCCGCGCGATCCGCGCCGCCGCAAGGCGCTGCAGGATATGACGCGTTTCGGCGGCGGCGCAGCCGTCGCCGCAACGATGCTGACGGCATTCGGCGTGTCCTCGCGGGCCAAGCCCGCGCAGACGCTGCGGCCGCCGGGTGCGCTTCCCGAGAAGGATTTTCTGGCGGCCTGCGTCCGTTGCGGCCTGTGCGTTCGCGACTGTCCTTACGACACCCTGAAGCTCGCGGACTGGGCCGGCGGGCCCGCGATGGGAACGCCGTTCTACGTCGCCCGCAACGTGCCTTGCGAGATGTGCGACACCATTCCCTGCGTCAAGGCCTGCCCGACCGGCGCGCTCGAGCATGCGCTGACCGACATCGCGAAGGCCAAGATGGGCGTCGCGGTGATCACCAGCCGCGAGACCTGCCTCAATCTGCAGGGCTTGCGCTGCGACGTCTGCTATCGGGTCTGTCCGGCCATCGACAAGGCGATCACGCTCGAGGTCTCGCACAATGCGCGCACGACCAAGCACGCGATCTTCGAGCCGGTCGTTCACGCCGAGTCCTGCACCGGCTGCGGCAAGTGCGAGAAGTCCTGCGTGCTGACCGATGCCGCGATCAAGGTGCTGCCGATCGAGGTCGCCGCGCTGAAGCAGGATGAGCACTACAAGCGCGGCTGGGAAGAGAAGTCCAGGGCCGGCGGAGCCCTGGTCGATGCGCCGCTCAAGCTGCCGGTGCGCAGACCCGAGGGAGGCACGCCATGACGGCGAATGCCAGGCCTTATGTCGAAGCGCGCGCGGTCAAGGGACTTTGGGCCGCCTCGCGGTTTCTGGTGCTGCGGCGGGCGAGCCAGCTGTTCTTCCTCGCGCTGTTCCTGTCGGGGCCGCTTCTGGGCGTCTGGATCGCCAAGGGCACGCTGGCCTCGTCGATGACGCTCGGCACGCTGCCGCTGACCGATCCCTTCGTCTTGCTGCAATCGCTCGCGGCGCGCCACTGGCCGGAGGCCCTCTCGGTGATCGGCGCCGCGATCGTGCTCGCCGCCTATCTGCTGTTCGGCGGCCGGACCTATTGTTCCTGGGTCTGCCCGGTCAATCCGGCGACCGATCTTGCTGCCTGGCTGCGGCGGCGGCTCGGCATCACCTTCACGGCCAAGATCCGCCCGGAGCTCAGGCTCTATTTCGTCGGCGCGGTGCTCGCGGCCTCCGCACTATCAGGGTCGATCGCCTGGGAGCTGATCAACCCGGTGACGGCGCTGCATCGCGCGCTGGTGTTCGGTCTCTGGTTCGGCGCCGGCGGCACGGCGGCGATCTTCGTGTTCGATCTCCTCGTCGCCAGGCACGGTTGGTGCGGTCATCTTTGTCCCGTCGGGGCGTTCTACGGCCAGATCGGCAAGGTCGCGCTGCTGCGCGTCACCGCCGACAACCGTGCCGCCTGCAACGACTGCATGGATTGCTTCGCCGTCTGTCCGGAGCCGCATGTCATCGGCCCCGCGCTCAGGGGCGAGCGCAGCGGCGCCACGCCGGTCATCATCGCGGGCGATTGCACGCTCTGCGGAGCCTGCATCGACGTCTGCTCCAAGCAGGTCTTTCATCTCGGTCTGCGCGGCCGCAATGCGGCGCGTCCGGACCCCTCCATGACCGCGCCATCGCCAGCGGCGCGCGTCGTCTCTTCCCAGCCGGCCGTCCTTGAAAGGGACCTCCCATGACGTTTGTTCGACTGATTCCGTTGATCGCGGCGGCGGCCGTCGCCGTCGCAGTTGCAATTCCGTTCGCGGCGTCGGGCCCGCTTGCGCAGGAGGCCAAGCAGCCCAAGGCGCTGCGCGAGGCCCCGCTGACCGAGATGTCGGCGCCGCCCGACGTGACCAAGCAGTCCGTGCCGGCAAGCGGCTTCGAGCGTGCCTATCGCCAGCAGCCGCCGCTGATCCCCCACAAGATCGACGGCTACCAGATCACGACGGAGAACAACGCGTGCATGGGCTGCCACGACTGGCCCGGCAATACCCGCGTCAACGCGCCGAAGATCTCGGAGACGCATTACGTCGACCGCCAGGGCGTGCGGCTCGATAAGGTCGCCGGCACGCGTTACTTCTGCCAGCAATGCCACGTGCCGCAGGCCGACGCGAAGCCGCTGGTCGGCAACATCTTCCAGAACGCGACGCAGGCGAAGTGAGGCTGACATGCAGGACACCAGCACTTCTGCCGCCGTCGCAGCAGCGCAGCCGGGTCGCCTGAAACGGCTGTGGCGATGGTTCTTCTCGCCGACCGCGCGCTACGCCTGGGGACTGATCGCCATCGTCGCATTCGCCGGCGGCGTCCTGTTCTGGGGCGGCTTCAACTGGGCGATGGAGATGACGAACAACGAGCAGTTCTGCATCTCCTGTCACGAGATGAAGGAAAACGTCTATCTCGAATACCGCAACACGGTTCACTATTCGAACCGCACCGGCGTGCGCGCCAGCTGTCCGGATTGCCACGTGCCGAAGGAATGGAGCCACAAGGTCGTCCGCAAGATCCAGGCCTCGAACGAGGTGCTGCACAAGATCCTCGGCACCATCGGCACGCCCGAGAAGTTCAACGCCCACCGCATCGACCTTGCCAAGAGCGTGTGGCGCGGCATGAAGACGACGGATTCGCGTGAGTGCCGCAACTGCCACAAGTTCGACCACATGGAGTATGCGGTGCAGGAGCCGCGCGCCTCCAAGCTGCACCAGACCGCGTTCGCGCAGGGCAAGACCTGCATCGATTGCCACCAGGGCATCGCGCACAAGCTGCCGCCCAAGGCGCAGGAGGGATATCGCGATATGCTCGAGCATATCGACGAGGTCGGCCCCGTGCAGCGCATGATCGACTTCCTGCAGGATGCCGACGTCGCCAAGGCGAAGGCGGCGAGGTGATGGACATGCTTCAGCAATCCCGCGATACGGCGGATAGCGCGCCCCGGCCTTCCGCCGCCGTCAGCGTTGCCCTGGTCTATGATTCGGGCCCGGCCGTGAACCGGTGGTTCGCCGGTCTCGTCACCGAGCTTCGCGGCTCGGGCAAGAGCCTGGCCGGCCTGATCCAGGAGGACGTGCCGCAGCCGGGTCGCACACGCTGCGACATGGTTCTGCACGAGCTCGCCACCGGCCGGTCGATGTCGATCTCCGAGGATCTCGGCGCAGGTGCGACCTCCTGCCGTCTGTCCACGCCGCGCCTGCTCGAAGCGGCGCAACTGGTCGAAGCCCAGCTCGCCGACGCCGAGATCGTGTTTCTCAACAAGTTCGGCAAGGCCGAGGCGGAAGGCGGAGGGCTGCGCGACCTGATTGCCCATTGCATCGAGTCCGGCAAGAGCCTCGTGATCGGCGTTCCCAGCGGCAATCAGCAAGCCTGGACCGATTTCTGCGGCGAGTATTTCAGGACGGTCGCGGCAACGCCGGAGCCGAGCCAGGAGGCGATCGCGGCTCTTGCGGCTCTGCTCGCTCAGCCCAAGACTGGTCGCGCGAAGGCCGGCAGCGAGCAGCTGCACGTGGCCTGAGGCCGCATCCCGGCTCGTCCCACCGGACCGGCGGGCGCCATTGCTCCCGCTGGTTCAAGCGGGGGCAGAAGCGCTATTGCCAGCCGGGAACGCCGCGCATGTCGGGCAGCTTGTGCGCGATGCCCTTGTGGCAATCGATGCAGGTCTTCTCGCCGCTGAACAGGTAGCGCTGATGCGCAACCGAGGCCCGCGGCGACTGCTTCGTGATGTCCATGGAATCCGCGCTGTGGCAGTTGCGGCATTCCAGTGAATCGTTGGCCTTGAAGCGCGCCCATTCATGCGCGGCCAGCTCGAGCCGGTGATCCATGAATTTCTCGCGGGTGTCGATCGTGCCGAAGATCTTGCCCCAGACTTCCTTGGACGCCTGCATCTTGCGCGCGATCTTGTCGGTCCAGTTGTGCGGCACGTGGCAGTCGGGACAGGTGGCGCGGACACCGGAGCGGTTGGAGAAGTGGATGGTGGACTTCAGCTCCGCATAGACGTTGTCCTTCATTTCGTGACAGCCGGTGCAGAACTTTTCGGTGTTGGTCAGTTCCAGCGCGGTGTTGAAGCCGCCCCAGAAGATGACGCCCGCCACGAAGCCCGCGAGCACGAGCGTGCCGAGCGCGAACACAGAGCTCGGGCGCCTCAGCACGCCCCAGAGCTCGAGCACAAAGCTCCAGGTTCGCGCGATGAAGCCGCGCCTGGGCTTGGACTCCTCCGTGGTCGCGCTCATCGGCGGCCACCGGGGCTTGCGCGCGAGAGCAGCGTGTCGATGTCGACGAAGTCGTTGCTCACGGGCGGATTGGCGGTGTTCTGCGGCACGTGACACTCCGTGCAGAAGAAGCGCCGCGGCGAGATCGAGGCCAGGAACTGGCCGTCGCGGTCCATGAAGTGGGTGATCGAGACCATCGGCGCCTGCGACTCCGCCGTGCGCGCGCGGGCATGGCAGGACAGGCACTTGTTGCCGTTGAGGTCGATCTGGTAGCCGTCGATCGTATGCGGGATCACCGGCGGCTGCTCCGGGTAGTTGCGCGTCTCCTTCTCGGAGGTGTTGCGGTTCGGCAGCATCGTCGGCGCCGGCCCTTCGTCGTTAAGCGGGGTCGGGCCGCGCAGGCCTGAATTGAGCGTCTGCGCGGTCAGCGCGCTCGCCCCCGCGGCAATCGCGAGCGCCAGCACGGCAATGCCAAGTCGCTTCATCATGGCTCACACCCGCTCGATGCGCACGGCGCATTTCTTGTAGTCGGTTTGCAGCGAGATCGGATCGGTGGCGTCCAGCGTCACCTTGTTGATCAGCTTGGATTCGTCGAACCACGGCACGAAGACCAGCCCACGCGGCGGCCGGTCGCGGCCGCGTGTCTCGACACGGGCGCGGATGAAGCCGCGCCGCGAGACCACCTTCACTTCGTCGCCGCGACGGAGCTTGGCCTCCTGCGCATCGTCCGGGTGCATGAAGCACACGGCCTCGGGGAAGGCCTTGTAGAGCTCGGGCACCCGGCGCGTCATGGTGCCGGAATGCCAGTGCTCCAGCACGCGGCCGGTCGAGAGCCAGAACGGATATTCGCCGTCGGGCGATTCCGCCGGCGGCTCGTAGGGCAGGGCGAAGATGCGCGCCTTGCCGTCCGGATAGCCGTAGAACTGCACGTCGGTGCCCTGCTTGACGTAGGGGTCGCTGCCCTCGCGGAAACGCCATTTGGTTTCCTGGCCGTTGACGACAGGCCAGCGCAGGCCGCGCTCGCGGTGATAGGTCTCGAACGGCGCGAGGTCGTGGCCGTGGCCGCGGCCGAACGAGGCGTATTCTTCGAAGAGTCCCTTCTGCACGTAGAAGCCGAATGCTTTGGATTCCTCGTTGGCGTAGCCCTTCTCGATCTCGGAGGTCGGGAATTTGTCGACCTGGCCGTTCTTGTAGAGCACGTCGAACAGGGTCTTGCCGCGAACCTCGGGTTTCTTGGCGATCAGCTCCTCGGGCCAGACCTCCTCGATCTTGAAGCGCTTGGAAAACTCCATGAGCTGCCAGAGATCGGACTTCGCCTCGCCGGGCGCGTTGACGAGCTGGTGCCAGAACTGCGTGCGCCGCTCGGCGTTGCCGTAAGCGCCCTCCTTCTCCACCCACATCGCGGTCGGCAGGATCAGGTCGGCGGCCAGGGCCGTCACCGACGGATAGGCGTCCGAGACCACGATGAAATTGTCGGGATTGCGGAAGCCCGGATAGGTCTCCTCGTTGGTGTTGGGCCCGGCCTGGAGATTGTTGTTGACCTGCACCCAATAGGCGTTGATGAGGCCGTCCTTCAGCATCCGGCTCTGCAACACGGCATGTGCGCCGGGCTTGTCGGGAATGGTGCCCTCGGGCAGCAGCCAGAGATGCTCGGCGTGGTCGCGGTGCTGCTTGTTGGTCACCACCATGTCGGCGGGGAGGCGGTGCGAGAAGGTGCCGACCTCGCGCGCGGTGCCGCAGGCGGAGGGCTGCCCGGTCAGCGAGAACGGGCTGTTGCCGGGCGAGGAGATCTTTCCGGTCAACAGATGGATGTTGTAGACGAGGTTGTTGCACCAGACGCCGCGGGTGTGCTGGTTGAAGCCCATGGTCCAGAACGAGACCACCTTGGTCTTCGGGTCGGCATAGAGCTCGGCCAGCACCTCGAGGCGGTTCAGCGGCACGCCGGACATCTCCGCCGCTTTCTCCAGCGTGTAGTCCGAGACGAACTTGACGAATTCGTCGTAGCTCATGTCGGTGGAGTCATTGGCCTTCGCCGCACCCGTCGCCTTCTTCTGCAGCGGATGCTCGGGCCGCAGGCCGTAGCCGATGTCGGTCTGGCCGCGCCTGAAGATGGTGTGTGCGGCGACGAAGTCCTTGTGGACCCGGCCGGTCTTGATGATGTGATGGGCGATGGCGTTGAGAATGTAGAGGTCGGTTTGCGGCTTGAACACCATGCCGATGTCGGCGAGGTCGAACGAGCGGTGCTCGAAGGTCGAGAGCACGGCGACGCGGACATGCGGCGCCGAGAGCCGGCGGTCGGCGAGGCGCGTCCACAGGATGGGGTGCATCTCCGCCATGTTGGAGCCCCACAGCACGAAGGCGTCGGTCGCCTCGATGTCGTCGTAGCAGCCGGCCGGCTCGTCGATGCCGAAGGTGCGCATCATGCCGGCGACGGCCGAAGCCATGCAGTGCCGCGCGTTGGGATCGATGTTGTTGGTGCGGAAGCCGGCCTTGAACAGTTTCGAGGCGGCATAGCCTTCCCAGATCGTCCACTGGCCCGAGCCGAACATGGCGACGCCGTTCGGTCCGCGCTTCTTCATCGCCTCCTTCCACTTCACCTCCATGATGTCGAAGGCTTCGGTCCAGGACACGGGCGTGAACTCGCCGTTCTTGTCGTACTTGCCGTTCGCCTTGCGCAGCATCGGCTGCGTCAGGCGGTCGTGGCCGTACATGATCTTGGAGAGGAAATAGCCTTTGACGCAGTTGAGGCCGCGATTGACCTCGGCCTTGATGTCGCCGTGGGTCGCGACCACGCGGTTGTCCTTGGTGGCGACCATCACGGAGCAGCCGGTGCCGCAGAAGCGGCAGGCGGCCTTGTCCCATTTCAATTCGCTCGCCTCCCGCTCGGCGGCGAGATTGGCGGCGAGCGCCGGGACCGGCATGCCGGCAGCGGCGGCCGCGATCGCGGCAGC
>NZ_AJQF01000201.1:0-22350 GCF_000261705.1 Bradyrhizobium genomosp. III
CGGCGGTCGAGCTTTGGCGATGTCATGATGGCTCTCCCGGTCTTTAGGCGGTTTCGATGGCGTGGAAGACGAGCGCCGCGGAATAAACGTGTCGCAGGGATTGGATGGTGTTGAGCATGGTGCCGAGGCTGCCGGCGTCCAGCGCCTCGGCCACGACCACGAGCTTGCCACGCACGTCGCGGCCGTAAATCTCGCAGCCCGCGAGGGCGGTGATGTCGGCTTCGACGTCGGCGAGATGCTCGGGGCGCGCCTGCACCACGATACTGGCAATCTCGCCCCCGGGCGGGGGCACGATGCGGTCGGCGCCGAGCACCTGTCCCGTGATCAGCGCGCGACGGTTGAGTTTGGCTTGGGCCATATGCCTGCCTTTCTGGATATCAATGCGGGGTCGGAGGCGGGCCGGGCGGGCCCGCGAACATCTGGTAGATCCACACGGCCAGCCCGTAGCTGCCGACGGTCCCGACCGCGAGGACGGGCATCACGACCGCCGTCAGGAACAGGAACGCGAAGATCTCCATGCGCCGTTGGCGCAAACGCCCAGTCGTGTCGTCGCCGGGGGCCGGCATATCCGGTCTCTCTCTTGCAGTGCCTAAGATCTTGACGGCTTACGGCCGTCGCTCCGTGAACTTGTCAAACTATATCGCCGGAGACCGCCGATTCTGACATGGATCAATGCGCCTTGCATCAACTAAGTCGTCGCATTTCGCATGGCTGATTCGAGCCCGTGATGGCGAGCAGCCATGGACAGCGCGACCCTGCTCATTAAGATGCCATTAACAACAATAATCGCGGGAGAACGACGTCATGAAGTTCGGCATCTTCTACGAGCTGCAACTGCCGCGGCCCTGGGTGGCTGGCGACGAGCTCGCCCTGTACCAGAACGCGCTGACGCAGATGGAGCTTGCCGACAAGCTCGGCTACGACCACGCCTGGGTGGTCGAGCATCACTTCCTCGAGGAATATTCGCACTCGCCGTCACCGGAATCCTTCCTCGCCGCAGCAAGCCAGCGCACCAGGAACATCCGCCTCGGGCACGGCATCCTGCAGCTCACCACCAATCATCCGGCGCGCGTTGCCGAGCGCGTTGCGGTGCTGGATCTGCTCAGCAACGGCCGCTGCGAGTTCGGCATGGGCGAGAGCGCGTCCATCACCGAGCTCACGCCGTTCGGCCGCGATATGGAGACCAAGAAGGAAGTGTTCGAGGACGCCGTTGCCGCGATCTTCCCGATGTTCAAGGACGCGGGCAGCGAGCATCACGGCAAGTATTTCGATATCCCCCTGCGCAACGTCGTGCCAAAGCCGGTGCAGAAGCCGCATCCGCCGTTGTGGATGGCGTGCTCGCAACTGCCGACCATCGAGCGTGCCGGCCGTCACGGCTTTGGCGCGCTCGGCTTCCAGTTCGTCAGCGCCGACGCCGCGCATGCCTGGGTGCACGCCTATTACAACGCGATGACCAAGCGGCTGCATAAACTGGCGGACTACCAGATCAACCCGAACATGGCGCTGGTCTCGTTCTTCATGTGCGCCAAGACCGACGAGGAGGCGCGCGCCCGCGCCGACGGCGCCACCTTCTTCCAGTTCGCGCTGCGCTTCTACGGTGCCTCGCAGAACCGCCAGCGGCCTGCGCCCTACACCGTCAACATGTGGGACGAGTACAACAAGTGGAAGCGCGACAATCCTGAAGCGCAGGAGGCGGCGCTGCGCGGCGGCCTGATCGGCTCGCCGGAGACGATCCGCAGGAAGCTGAAGCGCTTCCAGTCCTCGCATATCGACCAGGTCATCCTGCTCAACCAGGCCGGCAAGAACAGCCACGAGCACATCTGCGAATCGCTGGAGCTGTTCGGCCGCGAGGTGATGCCGGAGTTCCAGAACGACCCGGCGCAGGCAGCCTGGAAGCAGGGCGTGATGACTGGCGAGATCAAGCTGGAGGAGATCGACACCGAGGCCTTTACGGACCGCTACGGCAAGCTGGCGATCAGTGTCGCCCCGGCGAAGGCGGCGGCGGGGTAGGGGGCTCCGTTGCCAAAGCACCGGATCTACACGACCAGCTTCGCCAGCGTTTACCCGCTATATGTTGCGAAGGCGGAGAAGAAAGGGCGCTCGAAGGCCGAGGTCGATCAGATCATCTCTTGGTTGACGGGTTATGGTCCGAAGGAGCTGCAAGTCCAACTGGAAGGACAGACGGATTTTGAGACCTTCTTTGCAGAGGCCCCTGCAATCAACCCCTCGCGCGCCCTCATCAAAGGCGCGGTGTGTGGCGTTCGAGTGGAGGACATCAAGGAGCCAACGATGCGGGAAATCCGTTACTTGGATAAGCTGATCGACGAACTGGCCCGGGGAAAGACAATGGACCAGATTCTGCGAAGAAAGTGATTTCGAGCGGCTACCGTCCATTCGGCTCAGCGACGTTCGCGCAATCTGCCACGCAGAGCGGCCTTCCGGCGCGCCGCCATTGCTGGTAGACCACGTCAAAAGCGACAGGGAGAAGACGATGCGCCCTTGCGGGACGTCCACAACTGCAGCGGCAGGCGATATCGCGCCCGCGGTGCTCGCCATCGGCCGCTCCGATTTCCCAAAAGTCCTGATCGACACGCTGCGCCGCCACGCCGATGTCGGCCATTGCATGGTGTTCGCGCTGAGCCGTGCCCGTGCCGCGACCTGCCTGCTCGATGCCGGCAACATCCCGATCGGCGGCGATCTCGGCGCGGCCTATGCCGGGCACTTCCATGAATCCGATCCCAACCGCGATGCGCTGTTCGAAGGCGAGGGCCCTGCGCCGATCATGCTGCCGTCGTTCGCGCCGCGCATGTATGGTGCGCGCTACCGCAAGATATTCTTCCACGAGTCCGGCATCGTCGACAAATGCGCGACCGCGATCTGGACCGGCGACACCTGCTTCTACGTCAATTTCTACCGCATCACGGCCCAGGGCCGCTTCAGCGCCGCGCAGCGCGAACGGCTGCAGGCGATCGCGCCGGCGATCGGCGCCAGCGTCGCACGTCATTTCCAGCAGGCCGCGACCGCGACGCCTGACCAGAACCTCGCCACATTGTTCGCCACGCGCGCGCCGCTCTCCACGCTGACACCGCGTGAGCAGGAGGTCTGCCGTCGCATCCTGCTCGGTTTCAGCTCCGAGGCAATCTCGCAAGAACTCGGCATCAGCCTGCATTCGACCCTGACCTACCGCAAGCGCGCCTATCAGCGGCTCGGCATCTCCTCGCAGAACGAATTGTTTTCGATCGTGCTGGGTCTGCTCGCGGGGCCTCACGGCCTGAACTGAGGGCAGTATCAAGCGGTATCCCATTCTTGATGTCGCCGAACAAGAATTCCGCGTTAACCATCGCCAACGGTTCCCGTCTGCGCGGCATCGCTTCGAAGTTTCTTAAATTTTGCTGGGTACCTCTTCAGGCACAGTGACCCCTGGAGAAAGATATGGCTAAGCGGGCCAAGGCCAAACGTGGGAAGGCGGAGACGCTCGCAATCCCGATGGCCGCGAGGGTTGCAATTTGCGCCGTGGCCGTCGCCGCGTTGGGATACGGTTTGCTGTCCGGCCAGGCGAGCGTGCAGCCGGTACGGAAGCCGCCCGCACAGGAAGCCCGGGCATCGTCGTCTCCTGTCTACGTGGCGCCTCCAGTTCATGCCGCAGCGGCGGTTCCGGCCCCGGCTGCAGCTCCGATTCCGGCACCGGTTCCGGCGCCTCTGGCCGAGCCGCCCAAAGCCGACGCTGATGCTCCTGGAGCATTGGTGCGGCAGGTGGTCGACTATGCCAGCCGCCAGGCGCCGGGCACGGTCATCATCGATACCGGAAACACATTCCTCTATTTCGTCCTGAACGACAGGCAGGCGATGCGCTACGGCATCGGTGTCGGCCGCGAAGGTTTCACGTGGTCCGGTGAGCAGACCGTGGCCCGTAAAGCCGAATGGCCGGATTGGCATCCGCCCGTGGAGATGGTCTCGCGCCAGCCTTATCTGCCGCGCTTCATGGCAGGTGGTCCCGGCAATCCGCTCGGCGCCCGCGCAATGTATCTCGGGGAGACCGAATATCGCATTCACGGCACCAACAACCCCGCTACGATCGGCAAGCGCGTTTCGTCCGGCTGCATCCGGCTCACCAATGACGACGTCACGGACCTCTATGAACGGGTGAAGGTCGGCGCGAAAGTGATCGTGCTTCCGGCAGCCGCGGCTCGCCGACCGTCCCAGGGAGCGCCGGCCGACGCCGCATCGCGTTCGCCGGACCCGGCACCGCCGTCGAACCGGCCCTCGGCAGCCAACGCGCAGATGCTCCCATCTGGACCGAAGATCGCCGAGGCCCGGTAGCTCGGTCCGTCCCTATCGCTAGGGACAGACGCCGGCCGCGGAGTTCGCTAGTCTGGCCTGAAGGATACGACAATCCGGGGAGGCCGCTTTGAGCACCGCGCCGCGCATCGACATCGACCCTGTCGCGTTCTGGGCCGATCCCTATCCGATGCTCGCGACAATGCGGAAAGAAGCGCCGATCGCGTTCGTGCCGCAGCTCGGCTCGACCCTGCTGACCAGCCGCGACGACATCTCGATCTCCGAGAAGCAGATCGACGTGTTCTCCTCGCACCAGCCCGCCGGCCTGATGAACCGGCTGATGGGCCACAACATGATGCGCAAGGACGGCGAGGCGCACCAGGTCGAGCGCCGCGCGATGTTTCCGACGGTGTCGCCGAAGACGGTGAAGGCGCATTGGTCCGCGCTATTCCAGGCCCATGCCGACCGCATCTTCGACGCGATCGCGCCGGGGCGGATCGACTTCATGCGCGACTTCGCGCTGCCGTTCTCCGGCGAATGCCTGAAGTCGATCACCGGCCTCACCAATATCGGCTTTGGCGACATGGACGCGTGGTCGCAAGGCATGATCGAGGGCATCGCCAACTATGCCGGCGATCCCGCCGTCGAGGCGCGCTGCCATGCCGCGACGTCGGGCATCGACGCTGCGATCGACGACATCCTGCCGGTGATCACGAAGAACCCGGACCAGAGCATCCTCGGCGTGCTCGTGGCCTCCGGCATGCCGATGGACAGCGTGCGGGCAAATGTCAAACTCGCGATCTCAGGCGGCCAGAATGAGCCGCGCAAGGCCATCGCCGGCACGGTCTGGGCGCTCCTGACCCATCCCGAGCAGCTCGATCTGGTGCGCAAGGGCGAGGTGACCTGGCTCGAGGCGTTCGAGGAATATGCCCGCTGGATCTCGCCGATCGGCATGTCGCCACGGCGTATCGCCAAGCCGTGGAGCATCCGCGACGTTTCGTTCGAGCTCGACGAGCGTGTGTTCCTGATGTTCGGCTCCGCCAATCGCGACGAGAGGCATTTTGAGCGCGCGGATCAGTTCGACGTGCGGCGTGATACGACCAAGAGCGTCGCGTTCGGCGCCGGCCCGCATTTTTGCGCCGGCGCATGGGCCTCTCGCGCCATGATCGCCGACGTCGCGCTGCCGATCGTGTTCGCACGCGCCAGGCTTCTCGAGATCGCCGATGACGAGCCGGTGCGGATCGGCGGCTGGGCGTTTCGCGGACTGCAGAATCTGCCGGTGACATGGCATTAGCCGGGACCAGATCCGTGCGGCTCTCACATTCGCGTGCAGAAAAAATCCCTCTGCATCATCGCGGCCGCTTGAAAGATTAATCATGCGCGCTGCCGCACGCGCAGTGCTCGCATCGCTATTTTTCCGCACGTCTCGACACCTCCGATAACCCGCACCATCATTCCTGAAACGTGAATGATGACGGCCGCACGCGGCCGGGAGTGTGGAATGCAGCGTCGTGACTTTCTCAAGCTCTCCATCGGAACCGCAGCCGCCGCTGCGCTCGCCTCGCCTGCGATCGCGCAAGGCGCGGTGAAGGAAATTCGTGTCGGCTACCAGAAGAACGGCGCGCTGGTCATCACGCGCCAGCAGGCCGCGCTGGAAAAACATTTCACGCCCCTGGGCATCGAGGTGAAGTGGGTCGAGTTCTCCTCGGGCCCGCCGATGATGGAGGCGATGAATGTCGGCAGCGTCGATTACGGCGCGGTCGGTGATTCCCCGCCGGTGTTCGCGCAGGCCGCGGGCGCCGCGATCGTCTATGCCGCGGGCCAGCCCATCACCAACGGCCAGGGCATTCTGGTGCCGAAAGATTCGCCGATCCGCGCGATCGGTGAGCTGAAAGGCAAGCGTGTCGGCTTCACCAAGGGCTCCAGCGCGCACAACATAGTGGTGCAGACGCTGGAGAAGGCGGGCCTCACCTATGCCGACATCACACCGGTCTATCTGACGCCGCCGGACGCCGGCCCCGCCTTTGCCAATGGCAGCATCGAGGCCTGGGCGATCTGGGATCCGTACTTCGCGATCGGTGAGACCAAACAGAGCGGCCGCATCCTGATCAACGCGCGCGAGGTCACCAAGACCAATTCCTTCTACATCGCCAACCGCGATTTCGCGAAGAACCACGGCGCGATCCTGCAGCAGATCGTTGACGTCACCACCGCGACCGCCAGATGGGCCGAGCAGCATCGCGACGAGGTCGCGAAGTCTCTCGCCGCGGTGACCGGCATTCCGCTGGAGATCCAGACCATCGCGGCGAACCGGTCGTCCTTCGTCGTCGGGCCCGTCACCGATGACATCGTCGCGACCCAGCAGGGCGTCGCCGATCGCTTCTACAAGCTCGGACTGATCCCGAAGCCGATCGCGATCCGCGACATCGTCTGGCGCAACCCGGCAGCCTGATCGTGCCGACCAGCCTTCCCACACACAGGGGTTTGAACATGAGGCGTATCATTCAGCGTCTGATCGCGGCCGTGGTGCTGTCGATCGGCATCGTCGCTGCCGCGGTCGGCACGTCCTACGGTCAGGACAAGGTGGTCCGCATCGGCTACCAGAAATACGGCAAGCTGGTGCTGCTCAAGAGCAAGGCCACGCTCGAGCCGAAGCTCGCCGCCGACGGCTACAAGGTGGTGTGGACCGAATTCCCCTCCGGCCCGCCGCTGCTCGAAGCCCTTAATGTCGGCGCGATCGATTTCGGAAACACCGGCGAAGCCCCGCCGATCTTCGCGCAGGCCGCCGGCGCGCCGATCCAGTACGTCGCCTATGAACCGCCGGCGCCGAAGGGCGAGGCGATCCTGGTGCCGAAGGACAGTCCGCTGAAGTCGGTCGCCGACCTCAAAGGCAAGAAGGTCGCGCTCAACAAGGGCTCTAACGTCCACTACCTCCTGGTCAAGGCGCTGGAGAAAGCCGGCGTGAAGTATTCGGAAGTTGAGCCGGTGTTCCTCGCACCCGCCGACGCGCGCGCCGCCTTCGAGCGCGGCGCGGTCGATGCCTGGGTGATCTGGGATCCGTTCCAGGCGGCGGCGGAGGCGGCCACCGGCGCGCGCACGCTCGCTGACGGCACCGGCATCGTCGCCAACTATCAGTTCTACTTTGCCTCGAAGAAATTCCTCGGTGCCAATCCTGGGATCGTCGACGCCGTGCTCGCCGAGCTCAGCGCGGTCGACAACTGGGCCAAGGGCGACATCCACGCGGTGGCCGAGCAACTCGCGCCCGCGATCGGTCTGTCCGTTCCGGTCGTCGAGGTGGCCTTGAAGCGGCAGTCCTACGGCATCAAGCCCATCACCAATGCCGTCATCGCCGATCAGCAGCAGGTGGCCGATGCGTTCTTCGCGCTGGGCCTGATCCCCAAATCCATCAAGATCTCCGATGTGGCTCGGAAGTCAGGATCGTGAGCAAGGTCATGAGCAAGCAACCCAACACCAACATTCTCTGGTTCCTGCCGACCCACGGCGACGGCCGCTATCTCGGCACCGGCGTCGGCGGCCGTGAGGTCAATTTCAACTATCTGCGCCAGATCGCGCAGGCCGCCGATCAGCTCGGCTATTTCGGCGTGCTGCTGCCGACCGGGCGGTCCTGCGAGGATTCCTGGATCGTCGCCTCCGCAGTCGCACCGTTCACCGAACGGCTGCGTTACCTCGTGGCTGTCAGGCCCGGCCTGCAATCGCCGAGCGTTGCGGCGCGCATGACCGCGACGCTCGATCGCGTCACGGGCGGCCGGCTGCTCGTCAACGTCGTCACCGGCGGCGATCCCGTCGAGAACAAGGGCGACGGCATCTTCCTCGGCCATGACGAGCGCTACGAGGTCACCCGCGAGTTCCTGGGCGTCTATAGCGACCTGCTCGCCGGCAAGACGGTCAATGTCGAGGGCAAGCACATCCATGTCGAGGGCGGCAAGCTGCTGTTTCCGCCGGTGCAGTCGCCGCGCCCGCCGCTCTATTTCGGCGGCTCCTCGGACGCCGGCATCGACGTCGCCGTCGATACCGTCGATAAATATCTCACCTGGGGCGAGCCGCCGGCCCTGGTGGCCGAGAAGATCGCCAAGGTGAGGGAGGTCGCAGCTGCGCGCGGCCGCAAGCTGTCCTTCGGCATCCGCCTTCATGTGATCGTTCGCGAAACCAACGAGGAGGCCTGGGGTGCCGCGAACGAGCTGATCAGGCATGTCAGCGACGACACCATCGCGCTGGCGCAGAAGAACTTTGCCCGCATGGACTCCGTCGGCCAGCAGCGCATGGCGCAGCTTCACGGCGGCAAGCGCGACAAGCTCGAGATCGCCCCGAACCTGTGGGCCGGCGTCGGCCTCGTGCGTGGCGGCGCCGGCACGGCGCTGGTCGGCGACGCCGAGACCGTCGCGGCCCGGATCAAGGAGTATCAGGAGATCGGCATCGATACCTTCATCATGTCGGGCTATCCGCATCTGGAGGAAGCCTATCGCTTCGCCGAGCTGGTGTTCCCGCTGCTCTCGCTGGAGCAGCCCTCCAACGTGACGAAGCTGCATTTCAATGGCGGTCCGTTCGGCGAGACGGTCGGCAGCGACTTCCGTCCGCAACATCGGGTGTCGCAGTCATGAGCGTGATCGACAGCGTTTCACTCCCGCGCAGCTTTCGTTTGCCGCGGATCGACGGCCTGATCCAGTGGATCGTGCCGCTCGCCATCATCGCGATCTGGCAGGTCGCCAGCGTGACCGGCTTCGTGCCGACGCGGGTGCTGCCGGCCCCGAGCGACGTCCTGCTCGCCGGCTGGAAGCTGCTGCTCTCCGGCGAGCTCGTCCGCAACATCTGGGTCTCGTTCTGCCGCGCCTCGATCGGTTTCCTGATCGGCGGCAGCATCGGCTTCGCGTTCGGTCTCGCCAACGGCCTGTCGCAGCTTTCGGCAAAACTCACCGACACCACGTTGCAGATGGTGCGCAACGTGCCGCATCTCGCGCTGATCCCGCTGGTCATCCTGTGGTTCGGCATCGACGAGAGCGCAAAACTGTTCCTGGTGGCGCTGGGCGTGTTCTTCCCGATCTACCTCAACACGCTGCACGGCATCCGCACCGTCGATCCGCAGCTGGTCGAAATGGGCCGCATCTACGGCATGACCGACGGCGAATTGTTCCGCCGCGTGATCTTCCCGGGCGCGCTGCCGTCGATCTTCGTCGGTATCCGCTTCGCGCTCGGCATCATGTGGCTGACCCTGATCGTCGCCGAGACCATCGCGGCGTCATCGGGCCTCGGCTACATGGCGATGCAGGCGCGCGAGTTCATGCTGATCGACGTCGTCGTGCTCTCGATCCTGATCTACGCCCTGCTCGGCAAGCTCGCCGACAGCGCCTCCCGCGTGCTGGAGCGTTTGACGCTCTCCTGGCACCCCGCCTTCCAGAAAAATTGAGCAGAGATACTGGGAATCACATGCAGACAGCCGTTCGTAGCTCCCTTCCGGAAACCGAGCTCGCCAGCCGCGCCAATTTTGCGCCTCACGCGCGCGTCGTGCGCGAGGCGCAAAGCACCGGCCTGCCGCTCAGCATCCGGGGCTTGCGCAAATCCTTCGGTAGCAACGAGGTGCTGCGCGGCATCGATTTGCACATTCCCGCCGGCCAGTTCGTCGCCATCGTGGGAAAAAGTGGTTGCGGCAAGAGCACGCTGCTGCGCCTCATCGCGGGCCTCGACAAGATCGACGCCGGCAGCATCAGCTTCGGCCAGGACATTCAGCCCGAGGACATCCGCGTCATGTTCCAGGAGCCGCGGCTTCTGCCCTGGGCGCGGGTGCTGGCCAATGTCGAGGTTGGCCTCGGCCGCGATCGTGCCTCCGCCGATGCCCATGCGCGCGCCGAGAAGGCCTTGAGCGAGGTCGGCCTTGCCGACAAGCGCGACCAGTGGCCGTCGGTGCTGTCGGGCGGCCAGAAGCAGCGCGTCGCGCTCGGCCGTGCGCTGGTTTCCCGTCCGCGCGTGCTGGCCTTCGACGAGCCGCTTGGTGCGCTGGATGCGCTGACCCGGATCTCGATGCAGCGCCTTTTGGAGCGTGTCTGGCGCGACCAGGGCTTTACTGCGATTTTGGTGACCCATGACGTCGCCGAAGCCGTGGCGCTGGCGGACCGGGTGCTGGTGATCGAAGAGGGCCGCATCGCCCATGATGTCGTGGTTCACGCAGGCCGGCCGCGCCAGCGCGGCTCGGCCGAGCTTGCGGGTCTGGAGGGCTCGATCCTGAGCCACCTGTTGTCGGCGGACGATCGTACCTAGATACAAGGGAACCCCGTCTCGGGGACCATGCCATGAATGTAGTGCCTCGCGATCTCATGACTGAAATCCCCGTCTCGTCCGCCGATTTCCGCGGCGCCATGCGCCATCTCACCGGCGGCGTCAGCGTCATCACGGCCGGGCGGGGCAAGGACATCACCGGCATGACGGTGACCTCGGTGACCTCGCTGTCGGTCGAGCCGCCGACGCTGCTGGTCAGCATCAATCGCGACGCCTCGTCCTTCCCCTTGATCCGGCGCCACGGCGCTTTCGGCGTGAACATCCTCAACGCCGACCAGCTCGACGTCGCCGAACGCTTTGCCGGCAAGGACGGGCTGAAGGGCGCTGACCGTTTCACGGGCGCCAAATGGGTGACGGCGGTCTCGGGCGTTCCGCTGCTCGTCGGCGCGCTGTCGGCCTTCGATTGCGAGGTCGAGGAGATCGTGGAGCGACATTCGCACGGCATCGTCATCGGCCGTGTCAGGAACGTCAGGAATTCCACCCGCAACGCGGCGCTGGCCTATTGGCATGGCCAGTACGTGGCGGTCGACCAGGACGAGGACGCCGCGAGGCTTGCGGACGTGAGCGTTCCCGCGCGCGGCCGGCGCGGCCTTTGATCGCGCGGGTGGCCGGCGCGGAAGGCTGGCCTTTTCCCCGTCATCGCTCTAGAAGCGCCTGAGCCTCCCGCCGGGACGGCAATGGAGCGGATCGATGAAGCGCGTCGCGACCTGGGCGTTCTATGCCATCGGCGCGCTGGCGATCGCCTATCTCGCGCTCTACGCCTACGCGATGTTCTCGGGCCAGCCCGTGATCATCCCCGGCGATCCCATCCACATCTTCCGCAAGCCGGACGCGCCGAGTTATTCGTAGACACTCGGGAGGTTTCGTAGGGTGGGCAAAGGCGCACTTGCGCCGTGCCCACCATCTCGTTCCAATTGCCGTCAAATCGTGGGCACGCTTCGCTTTGCCCACCCTACGGCACCTGCATTCATCCCCTCAAAATCGCCAGCGCCAGCGCTTGCGCGCGCGGCACGATGCTGTCGATATCGAGATACTCCTCCGGCGTGTGCGCGAGGCCGCCGACCGGCCCGAGGCCGCAGATGGTCGGCGTGCCCACGGCGGCGGTGAAGCCGGAATCGGCGCAGCCGCCGGAGAACTCGCCCTGGAGCGTGGTGAGGCCGGCCTCTCTTGCAGCCGCCTGGTAGTTCTCGAACAGCGCCTTCGAATCCGCGCTCTGCACCACGGGCACGAACTCGCCCTTGATGGTCAGCGTCGCACGCGTGCCCGGCACGTAAGACGTTGCGACGATGGTCTCGATCGTGTCCATCACCCGCGCACGATCCGCGGGATCGACATAGCGCAGGTCGATCTGGCCCTCGGCGTAAGGCGCCGTGGTGTTGACGGACTGTCCGCCCGAGACCAGGCCGACATTGAGCGTGATGCCCTTGTCGAGATCCGTGAGCGCGTGGATCTGCACGATCTTGTGCGCGAGCTCGCCGATCGCGCTGACACCCGCGGCGAAATTGGCGCCGGAATGCGCGGCTTTGCCGGTGATGCCGAGATGCATGAAGATGCCGCCCTTGCGGCCCGTCACGACGTTGCCGGTGGGGCGGCCCGGCTCGGAATTGAACACGGCGCGGGCGGAGCGGCCTTCACGCTCGATCACGGGCCGCGAGGAGGGCGAGCCGATCTCCTCGTCCGAGGTGATCAGCAGCTTGATCGGATGCGGGTTGCCGCCGAATTTGTGGAAGGCGGTCGCGACGAAGATGTTCATGACGACGCCGGACTTCATGTCGGCGACGCCAGGCCCATAGGCGCGGCCGTCCCTGATCGTGAACGGGCGCCGCTCCGCTTCACCCTTGCCGAACACGGTGTCGCGGTGTCCCATCAACAGCACCGGCTTCTCGTTGCTGCCGGGCTTGGCCACCTCGGCATGGATCGCGTCGCCGAAGGCGTCGTGGCTCTCGCGCCGGAACGGAATGCCATGCTCGGCAAAATGCCGCTCGAACCGCGCACCGACCGCATCGACGCCCTCCTTGTCGTAGGAGCCGGAATCGATGTTCACGACATCGCGAAGCAGATCGATCATCGCCTGCCGCTGCGATGCCAGCCAGTCCGTGATTTGAGATTGAGACATGTTTACCCTCGTGGTTCTCACGCGGGGTTATAGGGCTTCGCATGCGTGCGACCTAGTCGGAGAACGCGGTGCGGCCATGTCCATCGCTGTCGTCCCCGCGAACGCGGGGACCCATACCGCGGAATCTATCGACTGAAGGCGATAGAGGTACCGAACGACGAATCTTCGCCAAACTCCCCCCTGGCGTAATGGGTCCTGGCTTTCGCCAGGACGACGGCGGAGGGTGGGGCGGCGGTGCGAGCCCCGCTCGCAAAGAAGAACGCCCGGGACCCGCCCCGGGCATTCTAACGCTTCGGTTCCGCCATTGCCTCCACACCGCGAAGCTGCGTCGCGACGACCAGCGCGCCGATCTTCCGACCCATGTCCTTGCCGACTTCGGTCGAGAACCGGTAGTGGAAGCCGGCCCAGATGCGCGCATTGGAGACTTCGTCGCTATAGTCCTGGAGCCGCGACCATTTGCGCGTGACCCCTGGCGCCGTCGGGCTGGTCAGTGAGAACTCGCCAAAATCTCCAACGACGGTCTGGAGCACGGTCGAAATTGCGGCCGAGATGATGCAGTGAGCGCAGGGATATTCAGGATGCATCGGCGTGTCCCCAAGCGGCAGCCAGGAGGGATCGCGAGGCGTTGCGGCATTCGAGGTCAGATCGGCATTGCGTATGGCCGTGATCGGGCGCCAGAAATTGTAATGGTACTTGGCGTCGAACACGGCAACGATGGCATCGTTCCCGGCAATCGACGTCAGGGCGAACAGGCGGGCGCAGTCGACGAGATCCACTCCCTTGGCCAAGGCGGCCTGCCTCACGATGGGATTGTAGGTGCGGGCGCCGACAGAGAACCAGAAGCGGCCGATCGTCGTTTGCTCGGGTGTCCGGGTCGGGCTGCCTCTGCCGCCGACCTCGCGGATTTCGTTGACGTCCCTGGTCCAAACCTCTGAATCGAGCGCCGGCGGTGGTCCGGGGCGAAACTGCGATCCGGACGCCATGACCCACGGCGTTGTCGCACCGGTGGTCGAGAAAAGCGGGACGACGGTTGGAATATAGGCGCCCGGTGTGGTCGGGGGCCGGTACGTTTCCACGGCGGCGCTGCCATCGTTCGCGCGAAGCTGGATGATCTGTGCCGCAGCTTCTTTCCCGAGCGCGATGCCGGCGCTCTTGGACTCGCCCTCGGCAATCGGCGTCAGCGCGTTCGTCAGTGTCGCATCCAGGTCCGGCTTGAGGTCCGGATAGATCGACAGCAGCACGTCGTGAGCCGCAACTGCCCCCGCGGCTTCCCGCGAGGTCGAACGCTCCGCGGACAGCGTGACCTTGTAAGGCGCGTAGCGGCGGTCGATCGCATTGACGGCCTCGAACATTGCAACGTGCATCATGGACAAGGCGCGGCTGTGCGGCGCCGGAAGAATCTGTTTCTCGGCGGCGATCGCATCGGCTTTGGCGTTCCAGTCCATGATCACGTCCGCGCGCGCAAGCGGCGCGGTGGCCGAGATCAGCGCTGCAATCAGCGAAAAGCGGGAGATCGTCCACGAAGCGTATTTCATGGCGTGCCCTTTCGGTTGAGGAGGTTCGCGAAACGCGGATGCGGCACCTCGCCGGCATCCTGCCAAGCGGCACCGGGACTCTAACGATGTTGCGGCGTGTCCTTTGTGAACTGCTTCACGCACCGTTCCTCCCGGCGCTGTCCCGGCCCCACGCGCAATTGCGCAGCAGGCGGGGACGACACCAGCATAGCACTACCCCGCAAAGAAAAATGCCCGGGACTGGCCCGGGCATTCGCATCTCAATTTTGTCAGAAGCCCTTACGCTCCCATCATCGGCATGCGCGGATACTCGCCCGGCGTTCCCGCGGGGGTGATCGGGATGCCGCCGTCGGAATATTCGTTGAGCTTGTTGCGCAGCGTGCGGATCGAGATGCCCAGGATGTTGGCGGCATGGGTCCGGTTGCCGAGGCAGTGCTTCAGTGTCTCCAGGATCAGGTCGCGCTCGACATCGGCGACGGTGCGCCCCACCAGCGCGCGCGTCACCTGCTCGGCGGCCATCGTGGCATGCGCCACGGCCGGAACGGTTTTCGCGAGGTCGAGGCGGTCGCCGTCCGGGGTGAGGATCGCGTCGGCTCCGATCTCGTCGCCCTGCGCCATCAGCACGGAGCGGTGCATGGTGTTTTCGAGCTCGCGAACGTTGCCCTGCCAGCGGTTGGCCGAGAGCACGCGGCGCGCTTCCGCCGAGATCGGGCGCACCGGCACTCCGTTGGCTTCGGCGTACTTCTTCACGAAGTGCTGGGCGAGCTCGAGGATGTCGAGGGGACGCTCACGCAGCGGCGCGATCTTCAGGTTGACGACGTTGAGGCGGAACAGCAGGTCCTCGCGGAACGTGCCTTCGCGCACGGCCTCGGCCAGATTGCGGTTCGAGGTCGCGATGATGCGGATGTCGACCGGCACCGGCTTGGTGCCGCCGACGCGGTCGATCACGCGCTCCTGGATGGCGCGCAGCAGTTTCGATTGCAGGCGGACGTCCATCTCGGAGATTTCGTCCAGCAGCAGCGTGCCGCCGGTCGCCTCCTCGAACTTGCCGATGCGGCGCGCGATCGCGCCGGTGAAGGCGCCCTTCTCGTGGCCGAACAGCTCGGATTCCAGGAGATGCTCGGGAATAGCGGCGCAGTTGATGGAGATGAAGGGGCGCTTGGCGCGCGCCGAGCGGGTGTGGACGTAGCGGGCCAGCACTTCCTTACCCGTTCCGGACTCACCGGTGACCATTACCGAGGCGTCGGATCCTGCGATCTGCTGCGCCAGCTTGATCACCTTCGCCATCGCCTCGTCGCGATAGACCAGCTCGCGGGAATCGTTGGCGACTGCGGCCAGCACCGCGGCGATCAGCTCCGGGTCCGGCGGCAGCGGGATGTATTCCTTGGCGCCGGCGTGGATCGCGGCGACCGCGGCGCGGGCGTCGTTGGTGATGCCGCAGGCGACGATCGGGGCGTGGATGTGCTCGGCCTCGAGCCGCATCACGAGGTCGCGGATGTCGAGGGCGACGTCGACCAGCAGGAGGTCGGCGCCCTTGCCGCCGCGCAGCACGCGCATGGCCTGGTCGTGATCCTCGGCATGGGTCACGGTGGCGCCGTTGTCCATCGCGATCTTGGTGGCGGTGGTGAGCTGGCCCTTCAATGTGCCAACGATGAGAAGCCGCATGTCAGTCTCCTGTCCGTCTGGTCGCGCGCGCTATCAGCTGCGTTCGGTCTTGATGATTTCGGTCATGGTCACGCCGAGCTTGTCCTCGACCAGGACGACTTCGCCGCGGGCGACCAGCTTGTTGTTGACGTAGATGTCGATGGCCTCGCCGACGCGCCGGTCGAGCTCGAGCACGGTGCCGGGTCCGAGCTTCAGGAGCTCGCTGACGTCCATCTTCGAGCGGCCGAGCACGGCCGAGACCTGCACGGGAACGTCGAACACCGCCTCGAGATCGGCGGCGGCACGCGCCGCATATTCGTCCTCGTTGTAGCCGACATCCGTGCCGGTGGGCGGCATCGGGCCGTTGAGATCGGGCAGCGGGACCTGTCCGTCGGTATCGCTCATGGCTTAGCTCCCCCTGCGGGACGCGACATAGCGTCCAACCATTTCGTCGATCTTGGCAGCGATGGCGCCGCGCTCCAGCACGACGCCGCCATCGGCCCATTCGATCCGGCAGTCGCCGGTCGCAATCTCTGGCTCGGCCAGGATCACCAGCCGTCCTTCGAAGCCGCTCTGCTTGGCGAGCCGCTCGATCTTCTCGCGGGCGCTGTCGTAGAGCGCGTCGTTGATGCGGACCACCAGATGCGGTGTCGCGACCAGATGCGAGAAGCAGTCCTTGACCAGTGCGACGATCTCGCCGAGCGGCTCGGCGGCGACCAGGTCTGCGCACAGCTTGCGCGCAACCGCCACCGCGACGTCGACCGCCTCGGTTTCCATCTTGGATTCGATGTTGCCGATGCCGGATGCGATGCCGCGGATGCCGATATTGATCTCTTCCATGGCAAGCGCGACGCGGCGGTCGCTCTCGGCCTTGGCCTCCTGCTGGCCGGCGGCAAAGCCGTCCTGATAGGCGCGCGCCTCGGCTTCCGCGACCTTCTGGGCGATCTCCGCAGCGGTCGCGGCCTTCTCGCGTGTCGTCCGCTCGGGCGCCGCGAAGTCGGTATCGAACAGGAATTTTGCCGGAGCGGCCATCAATACACCAGTTCGTCGTCGGCGCGGTTCTTGGTCAGCATGATCTCGCCCTTGGCGGCGAGATCCTTGGCGAGGTTGACCAGCAGCGCCTGGGCCTCGTCGACGTCGCGCAGCCGCACCGGGCCCATCGCCGCCATGTCGTCCTGGAGCATCTTGGCAGCGCGCGAGGACATGTTGCCGAAGAAGAAGTTGCGGACGTCCTCGTTGGCGCTCTTGAGCGCGACGCCGAGCTTGTCCTTGTCGACGTTGCGCATCAACGTCTGGGCCGAGCCGGAATCCAGCTTCACGAGGTCGTCGAAGGTGAACATCAGCGCCTTGATGCGCTCGGCCGATTCGCGGTTGTCCTCTTCCAGCGAGGTGATGAAACGGGTCTCGGTCTGGCGGTCGAAATTGTTGAAGATCTCCGCCATCACCTCGTGGGCGTCGCGGCGGCGGGTCTGCGACAGGTTGGACATGAATTCGGTGCGCAGGGTCTTCTCCACGCTCTCGATCACCTCCTTCTGCACCGCCTCCATCTTCAGCATGCGGTTGACGACGTCGAGCGCAAGCTCCTCGGGGAAGATGCCGAGAACGCGCGCGGCGTGTTCCGGTTTCAGCTTGGACAGCACCACGGCGATGGTCTGCGGATATTCGTTCTTGAGATAGTTGGCGAGCACCTCTTCCTGCACGTTGGAGAGCTTCTCCCACATGTTGCGTCCCGCGGGGCCGCGGATTTCGTCCATGATGCCGTTGACGCGCTCGGGTGCCAGATATTGCTGCAGCAGCCGTTCGGTGGCGTCGAAATTGCCCATCAGCGCGCCCGATGCCGACATGCGCGAGACGAATTCGAGCAGCATGTCCTCGACCGTGTCGACCTCGACGGTGCCGAGCGTCGACATCTCCAGCGAGAGCTGGCGCACCTCGTCGTCGTCGAGCAGTCCCCAGATCTTGCCGCCATATTGCTCGCCGAGCGCCAGCATCAGGATCGCCGCGCGCTTCGGCCCAGACACCGCTTCGACCGCGTTGCCCGCGCGGCTGCCGGCACGCTGGCCGAGCGTGGAAATGACGCTGGTGATGTCGTTCGAGTTGGCGTTTTGCAGACTGGCGGCCATGTCAGATCACTTCTTGATTCACTTGGCGAGGGATCACTTGGTGCGGATTACTTGGCTGGTTCGGTCAGCCACTGGCGGATGATGGCGACGGTTTCGTTGGGATTGCGCTCGGCGAGCTCGCCGACGCGATGAACGGACTGGGCGTGGACCTGGCCCTGGATGGTGGCAACGTCGATCGCGCTGGCGGCGCCGCTCGGCAGCAGCGCCTGGCCGGCCGGCGCGGTCTCTTCCGAGGCCGCCGGGCCGGCGAGAACGCCGGAGATGGCGGCGGCGACTTCGTCGGAGGCCAGGATGCGCTTGACCAGCGGGCGGATCACCAGGAACAGCACGATCAGGCCGAGCAGCATCATCACGCCGAGCTCGACGAAGTACATGACGTCGTCCTTGGTGAACTGGAGCATGCCGAGGAAGCCGCCGGGCTCGCCGATCGGGGCAGTGGAGGGCGCATCCGCAAAGCGCAGATTGACGACCTCGACCTGGTCGCCGCGCTTCTGGTCGAAGCCGATCGCCGAGCGCACCAGCGTGGCGATGCGGTCGAGCTGCTCCTTGGTGCGGTCCTGATAGGCCAGCTCGCCCTTGTCGTTCTTGGAGTAGATGCCGTCGACCAGCACCGCGACCGAGATGCGGTTGACCCGGCCGGCTTCGGTCACTTCGGTCTTGGTGGTGCGGGAGATCTCGTAATTGTTGGTCTCTTCGGACTTCTTGCTCTGGTCCTTGGCCGCGACGCCGTTGTTCTGCTGGTTGCCGGGCAGCTCGTTGTTGACGGTGACCTGGCCGTTGTTGTCGGCGGTCATGCTCTGCTCTTCGCGGGTCTGGCTCGAGCGCAGCACGCGGCCCTCGGGGTCGAACTTGTCCGAGGTCTGGGTGATCTTGTTGAAGTCGAAATCGGCGGAGAGCTGGACGCGGGCGCGGCCCGAGCCGACCACGGAGGAGACGATGTCCTCGACCTGCTTGCGCATCCGCTTCTCGAAGGAGATGCGGCGCTCGTCGCCGACCGCCTGCTCCGGATCGGTGGCGGCGCCGTCGGCGAGCAGCTGGCCGGCCTCGTCGACGATCGAGACCCGCTGCGGCTTCAATCCGTTGACGGCGGAGGCGACGAGGTGGCGGATGGCGCGGATCTGCTGGGCTTCCAGCGAGCCGCGGACGCGGACCACGATCGAGGCCGACGGCTCCGGCGCCTCGCGCGCAAACAGCGGGCGCTCGGGCAGCACCAGATGGACGCGGGCGGCCTGGATGCGGTCGATGGCGCGGATGGTGCGGGCGAGCTCACCTTCCAGCGCGCGGAGGTGATTGATGTTCTGGACGAAGGAGGTGGTGCCGAGCGCGTCCGACTTGTCGAACACCTCGTAGCCGACGCCGCCGCCCTTGGGCAGGCCGCCCTCGGCGAGCTTCATCCGCAGGCGCGTGACCTTGTCCTTGGGCACCATGATGATGCTGCCCTCGTTGCGGATCTCGAACTGGATGCCCTGGCGTTCCAGGTCCTTGATAATGCCGGAGGAATCCTCGACGCTGAGGTCGGTGAACAGCGTCGTCATCTGCGGCGTGGTGACGCGCATGATGACGAACGCGAAAAAGCCGATGAGCGCGGCGGTGACCGCGATCATCGCCCCGAACCGGGCGGCGCCGATACTCTTCAAAAAGTCCGCAAGACCTTGCAAGCAACCGCCCCAACAGATTCGGCCGCTTTCACAGGAAAGGCCGACTGGGCAATTATTGCCTAGGTGATGGTTTCGATATGGTTAACGAAGGTTAAGAGGTCGGACAAAAGTCGCGCAAAGGACCGATATGAAAAAAATCGGCCTCGCAGGGCGAGGCCGATTTTCGTCAAAAGCCGCAGATTTCCGGATCGCCTACTGGCGATATTGCTGGATGCGGGTGGTGCGAAGACCCGCCAGACCATGCTGGTCGATGGAAAACTGCCAGGAGAGGAATTCGTCGACCGTCAGGGTATAACGGCTACAGGCCTCCTCCAGCGAGAGAAGTCCACCACGGACGGCGGCGACGACTTCGGCCTTGCGGCGGATGACCCAGCGTTTGGTGCCGGGTGCAGGCAGATCCGCGATCGTCAACGGACTGCCGTCCGGCCCGATGACGTATTTTACCCTCGGGCGATGGGGTTCTGTCATGGCGTACTCACAAACTCTCAACCACTGAACTCACGCCCGTAACCCTACGCCCGGCGGCTTAAAAATCCGCTAAGCCTAAGGCTTCAATACAATTCTCGTTGAAAATGGCTGGAACGGCGCCGTGTCGGCCGGCGAAACGGTGGAATCCGGGCCGGTCGAGGGGGACTTCGTAAATACTTTACTAACGAATGGAGCCGGAGCGCGGTGTCGCGGAGGCCCTCAATGTCGTCCCTGCGAAAGCAGGGACCCATACCGCGTGATCTATCGATGAGACGCGGGCAGCAGTACCAAGAATGACGTCCTAACCCCTGGTCTTCGCCAAACTTCTCCCTGGGGCTATGGATCCCCGCCTTCGCGGGGATGACAGCGAGTATATAGCAGCGGCGCGCACCTTTAATTGCTGCTGGTGGCGATGATGCTCTTCACCTGGCTCAGTGTGTAGCTTGCGCCGTCGATGGTGAGCAGGGGCGGCGATTGGGTCAGGTCGACCGACGACACGACGCCCTGCACCTGGGCGGCGATGCCGACATTGTTGTTCGCCACGTCCTTGCCCGTTGCCGTGATCGTATACTTGCCGTCGGGCCATTGCGTGCCGTCATTGCCCATGCCGTTCCAGGTGAAGGGAATGTCGGTGCCGGCGGCGGCGGTGTATTTGCCGGTGAACACGGTCTGGCCGCTGGCATTGGCGACGGTGATGTCGACGGTGGAGTCGGTCGGCACGTTGAGATGCCAGGTGGCTGATGACTTGGTCATGGTCGCGGTCGAGCCGTCGACCAGGGCGGTCTTGCCGACGAAGCCCAGCGCCTGGGTCGCCTGCGTGGTCTGCTGCAGGGTGACGAGCTGCGACAGCGCATCGTTGGTCTTGAGCTGCTGCTCGACGCCGGCGAACTGCACCAGCTGCTGCGTAAACTGGTTGGTGTCGAGCGGATCGAGCGGGTTCTGGTTCTGCAGCTGCGTGGTCAGCAGCGTCAGGAAGGTCTGGAAGTTGCCGGCGAGCGTCGATCCCGTGGTCGAGCTCAGCGAGTTCGACGAGGAGGATTTCGGGAGGTCGGTCGTGCCGGAGACGACAGCAGGAGCGGTAGCGCCAGTCGTGGTGGTCATGTCGGATACTCCTTACACTCTGATGTCGACGCCGCCGCTCGGCCCGTACATGCGGCCATAGCCGCGCCCGACGGGTGCGGCAGCAGCGGTGTCGTCCTCGCTGATGATCAGCCGGCGGGCATTGCCGCCATTGTCGTTGTTCTGGCCGGAGTTCTGGCCCGACGAATTCTGGTCGCGCAGGCTGAAGGACAGCCCGTTGCTGCCGGACTTGAGGCCGGCATCATCGAGCGCGCGCTGCAATTGCGGCGCGTCCTGGCGCAGCATCTGCAGCGTCTCCGGCTTCTCCACCGTGAGATGCGAGGTGACGTTGCCGTTGCGGTCGACATTGATGCGGACGTCGATGCGGCCGAGCTCGGCCGGGTCGAGGCTGATGTCGAAGCGGGACTTGCCGGAGCGGATGGCGGCCGCGATCTCCACCGGCACGCCGTTGATCGGCACCGCCGTCGCACTGGCCGCGGTCGCGGTCAGCGTCGCGGTCGAAGCGGACGCGGTCGAGGTCGTGTTGGTCAGCGGCGCCTGCATCGCGGAGGCGGCCTGCGCGCTGGTGTCGGCGGTGTTGAAAGCGGCCTGCGCATTGGCATGGGCGTGGGCGGCCGGTGCGGCCGGGATCGCGTCGGGCGTACGGTCCGCTGCGCCGGGCTTCGCCTCGGTCGCTGCGCCATCTGCCTGCGGCTTGGCGCTTTGCGGATGCGCTGCGGCGTCGGCGGTCGCGGCGCCCGGCGCTTGTGTCGGGGCGGCGTTCGCCTTGCCGGCGTCCTGGCCGATATTGGCGACGTCCGACTGTCCTTGTGCGGTGGCGACGGCGGCCTGGAACGAGGTCTTCGGCGTGCCCTGGTTGACGGGGATCAACCCGCCGCTCGCCTTGGCGTCGGTCGCGGCCGCGTCGGTTGCCCCGGTCGCGGCATCGGCCAGCGTCGCGGTGGTGTCGGCGTCGACCTTGGCGCCGGCGGTCTTGGCGCTCTTGTCGGCGGGCGTGGCGGTGTCGGTCTTGGTGCCCGCGATCTGCGCCGCGGTCGAAGCGCTGGCGGCGATGCCGGCGGCGGCGATCGTCAGCGGCGAGGCGGTGGCGGCCTGGTTTGCAGCCGCGTTGGGATCGGCCGGGACGACCGGCGCGGCAACCACGATCGCGTTCGGATCGGGCACGGCCTGCGCCGCGTCGG
>NZ_AJQF01000202.1:0-6444 GCF_000261705.1 Bradyrhizobium genomosp. III
TGAGCGTGTCGGTGCCCTCGGTCTGGTCGTCCTTGGTTTTCTCGGATGTGTCAGCCGATTTGGCGTCCGACGCCTCGGACTTGTCCTTGACCTTGTCCTTCGCCGTGCCGGCGTCCTTGGCCGCATCCGTGGTCGTGTCGTTCGACTTGTCGTTCGCCTTGTCGTTCCTGGCGGGCGCGGAGGTGTCGGTGTCGTCGCTCGCCCTGCTCTGCGAGGATTCATCCGTGGACGAGGTGTCGCGCGGCCCCTTGTCCGCGGAGGACGAATCGCTCCGCCGCGGCGCGCGATCCTGGGCCTGCGAGGCCGCATTGGTGTTGATCGCCTGGGTGTTGCTGTCGACCAGCGACCCGAAGGAGTCGTTCGCGGACGGCTCCCTGGCGCTCTGCGACCGCGCAGGCTTTTGCTGCGCGCTCGAAACTTGCACGCTGGCCACGACATCTGACGTACGACTGACCACAGGCAACCCCTTGGAAACATCTTCGGCATCAGGGGAGCAAGGAGCGGGCCAGTGCCCTTTCAGGTATATTTATGTAGCAAAATCAATCATTTATGGATTTTATCCCGTCACCGCAGGGCCCGCTGCGACCCCGCCATTTCTGCCTCCCCGGCAAGAATTGCCCTAAGCTGGCCGCCCCCGTGATTGCTTCACCGGAATGCCGCCTATATTAAAGAGGTTACTCTCAGCCGCTTTCGACCGGGCAGTCGTGCCTTGCGGGAACTAAAGTTCCCGGGGTTCGACGACGTCCCGCGAGAAGCATGAAATCGCGGATCGCCGCACGCCGTCACAACCCTTAAGGCCCATGCTCAACAGTCTGGATCTCGAAGGCCGTCCTGAGGACACCAGGGTCGTTGTCGCCATGTCGGGCGGCGTCGATTCCTCGACGACGGCTGCGCTTCTGAAGGCGGAAGGCTACGACGTCGTCGGCATCACGCTGCAGCTTTACGACCATGGCGCGGCGACCCATCGCAAGGGTGCCTGCTGCGCCGGCCAGGATATCCACGACGCCCGCGACGTCGCGGCAAAACTCGGCATTCCCCATTACGTGCTCGACTACGAGGATCGCTTCCGCGAATCCGTCATCGACAATTTCGCCGACAGCTACGCGCTCGGCGAGACGCCGGTGCCGTGCATCGAGTGCAACCGCAGCGTCAAATTCCGCGACCTCCTGAAGACCGCGCGCGAGCTCGGCGCACAGGCGCTCGCCACCGGCCATTACGTCGCCTCGCGCCGCCGCGAAGACGGCTCGCGCGCGCTGGTCTGCGCGGCCGACGCCGACCGCGACCAGAGCTATTTCCTGTTTGCGACGACGCAAGAACAGCTCGACTTCCTGCGCTTCCCGCTCGGCGACATGACCAAGCCCGAGACGCGCGAGCTCGCGCGCCGCTTTGGCCTGTCCGTCGCCGACAAGCACGACAGCCAGGACATCTGCTTCGTGCCGACGGGCCGCTACACCGACATCATCACGCGCCTGCGTCCGAATGCGATGGACCCCGGCGACATCGTCGATCTCGATGGACGCGTGCTCGGCCGGCACAATGGCATCGCCAATTTCACCGTCGGCCAGCGCCGCGGCCTCGGCATCGCCGCCCACGCGCCGCTGTTCGTGGTGCGGCTTGAGGCTGCCACCCGCCGCGTCGTCGTCGGCCCGCGCGATGCGCTGAAGATGCACCGCATCGCCTTGCGCGACGTCAACTGGATCGGCGGCGGCGACATCGACCGCGCCATCGGCGCCGGCCTCGAATTGTTCGTGCGCGTGCGCTCGACCCGCGCGCCGCAGCCGGCATGGCTGCGCGGCGCGAACGGCCATTATGAGGTCGAGCTCGTCGGCGGCGAGGAGGGCGTCTCGCCCGGCCAGGCCTGCGTGTTCTACGACGCGCCCAGTGGGCAGGCCCGCGTGCTTGGCGGCGGCTTCATTCAAAGCGCCGCCGCGAAAGTCGCGACAGGCACGGCGAGGCCGCTTGTCGAAGCGGTGCGCGGTTAAGAGAATTCAGGGCAGGGGGCATGGCAGCAGACATCTCGCGGGCCGGGGTCGAGAAGGCCTATGGCCGCTGGGCGCCGGTCTATGATCTCGTGTTCGGCAAGGTGTTCGACGCCGGACGGCAGTCGACCATCGCGGAGGCCGACCGCATCGGCGGCCGCATCCTCGACGTCGGCGTCGGTACCGGCCTGTCGCTGTCGGACTATTCGCGCACCACGAAAATCTGCGGCGTCGACATCTCCGAGCCGATGCTGCGCAAGGCGCAGGCGCGGGTGCGTGCGCTTCGCCTCTCCAATGTCGAAGTGCTCTCGGTGATGGATGCGAAAAACCTCGCCTTCCCCGAAAACTTCTTCGACGCGGTGGTGGCGCAATATGTCATCACCGCCGTGCCCGATCCCGAAGGCACGCTCGATGAGTTCGTGCGCGTGCTCAAGCCCGGCGGCGAGCTGATCCTCGTCAACCACATCGGCGCCGAGACCGGCCCGCGCAAACTGTTCGAGCTCGCCTTCGCGCCCGTCGCCCGCCGCCTCGGCTGGCGCCCGGAATTCCCGTGGGCCCGCCTCGAGGGCTGGGCCGCGAGGCACGGCGGCATCACCTTGGCCGAACGGAGGCCGATGCCGCCGATGGGGCACTTTTCGCTGATCCGCTACCACAAATCGTGATCGTGCCGAGGGAACACGCGCCGTGATCGGCGCGTTTTGCTCCCATGCGCACGACATCAAACATCATCCTGGCCAGCCTCCTGATCGTCGCCTCCGGCAGCGCGATCGCGCAGGCTCCGCCCGCCCCGGCGACGCCGCCGCAAGCGACCGCGCCGCCATCCCCGCAACATGCGGCCAATTGCACCCCGCAGGACCGCCCTAACCGCCAGGCCGATGGCACCACCACCGGCCAGTCCCGGGAACCGCTCGGCGACAAATTGGCAAAGTCCGACGGCGTGCTCTGCCCGCCCGCGGGCGTCGACCCCGAGATGCACGCCCCGGCCCCCGACACCGGCGGCAACACCCCGGTGATCCCGCCCCCCGGCAGCCCCGGCGGCGACCCGAACGTGCGGCCGAAATAGGCCCGATTCTTCCTTCGCCTCTCCCGCTTGCGGGAGAGGCCGGAATCCGCAAAAGCGCGGCTTCCGGGTGAGGGGGAGTCTCCGCAAATCTGATATCCAAAAACAGGCGATCCGCCGCCAAAACCGGTCGCTTTTCCACCCCCAAACGCCCTGTCGCGCCGAAGCTTTTAGCGAAGGCGGATTGACTTCCCGCCGCCCCCTTCTTTATATGCCGCGCGTTCGCGAGATCGGCCGTAGCCGCCGTTCGCGGGCCCTGTGGCGGGGTAGCTCAGCTGGTTAGAGCACGGGAATCATAATCCTGGGGTCGGGGGTTCGAGTCCCTCTCCCGCTACCAATATCCCCGAGCTTCGCATGTCCATCCTCCAAGAGGCGTTGCACGACCTGCTGCGTGTCCTGGCCTTTGCGACCTGGGGATGTGCGGTCGTAATCTTGGCGATGGCGATACGCCTGGCCTTCTTGAGAGCCGGAGCGTCGCCCGAGTGGCGCGGCCTGCTGACGCTCAGGCGTCCGTTGGCGAGCGAGCTCTCGCGGGAATTCCACGCGGCCAACAGCTCATGCGTCTCATGCTTGCATTCGCCGCGATGCTAGGCATCGGCGCCCTGCTGTTCTGGCTGGATACCCTGCTTCTTCCTGTCTCAAGTAATTTGATGAGCGTGCTATCGCCCGGCGCGCGCGATTAGGAACTCCCGCGCACGATGGAAGCTTGAATCCGCGGGTCAGCCTCGCCGCCGATCGCTGGCCTGCACGGCCCGCCTCCAAGCCCCCCATACCCCCCAGGGTGGGCCGTGCTTCACCAGAGGAGACGAGAATTGTCCGACCCGACCGAGCAAGAGATCAGAGAACGCGCGCACCGCCTGTGGGAGCAGGCCGGCAAGCCCGAAGGCCGCGAAGAAGAATTTTGGAACGCGGCCGAGCAGGAGCTGCGCAACGAGGAAAAGTCGAACACGCTGCGGACGCCGGATACGCTGTGACCGACAAGACCTGCCCATTCTGCCAGGGTCTGGGATGGGTCTGCGAAAACCATCCGCTCCGGGCGTGGAGCGAGAAACTCGGCGGCTGCCGCTGCGGTGAGGGCATGCCCTGCACCTGCAACACGACTGAGGATCCGGAAATCAGAGTGGTGATCGTCGAAGCCGACACGACGTGGCACTAAAGCATGACCCGGAAAAGTGCGCAGCGGTTTTCCGAAAAGATCATGCTTAAACAACAACCTGAAGCGCGATGGCGATTAATCCTAATCGCATCGCGCTTTAGCGGCGTCGACTCGATGTGATGGTGCGTAGGATGGGTGAGCCCTTGCGAATCCCGTCATGCGTCGACGTCGTCCAGACCCCGATGGGTTTCGCTTCGCTCACCCCATCCTACGCTCTTCCATCCCGCGCGCTTTTGCCGAGGGAACAGACCATCCCCGAAAGGAATTCAATCTCCGAACAGCACGGGCTCTGGCAACATTTCCCACGGCAGTGTCGGCGGTGGACGAGCAGAAAAAGATAGAGCACCAGATCGAACTCGCCACGCGAGCGGCCGCGCTCGTCAAGGACGAAACCACCGGCCAGCGCTTCCGCAGCTTTGCCGAAGAGCTGAAGCGAAAGCTCCGCCGCATGATGGGGCGCGGCCAGGTGCGCGCGCGCGCCTACGAGCTCTGGGAGCAGGCGGGCCGGCCGAGCAATCGCGACCTGGAATTCTGGCTCGAAGCGGAGCGGCAGGTCGAGGAAGAGCGGGAGGAGCGGAAGGGGGCGGGTGGTTCATAGGCGGAAGCTCCACCTCGATTGAGGGAGATCACGTTCGGACATCGTCATGCCCGGGCTTGTCCCGGGCATCCACGTTCTCAGTGCTGCACAGCAACAAAGAAAAAAGCCGCCGGGCTCTTCACCCGGACGGCCTCGAAAAGTCCCTAGCTGTCGATCGCCTCCGCAGCCTCACGCGTACCGCCGTTACCTTGTTTGCGGCCATGCTGGGTCATTGTAGGGGAGGGCCGCTGATTCTGCTGTGATCTGAAGCACACAGTGGAAAAGAGGATGGGGAGGGGAAGGTCCCGTGCCGCATGAGAGCTCGGTAGTAGGATGGGTTGAGCTCTTGCGAAACCCATCATGCCTCGGCGTTGGGAACATCTTGATGGGTTTTGGTCTCGGGCCGCGGGAGCTAGGCTTGTGTTCCATGGAGACTGAGGGCTTGTTTAGCAATCGCGACGATTGACTTGTCTGCCCATAACCCACCCTGTGTCGCCCTTCCGTCAACCCCTCCTCACAAAAATATTCCACTTTATCGAAATTCGGTTTCGGCGTATTTCTCGCCCATCCCGGCTCACCCAAGAGGGGCGACTATGTGTCGTCACTGTCGCGAGCCGGGCTTGCGGTGGACGCGGCAGCGTCGGCACGAGAGGTGCGGACAGGGCGGGTAGTCCCTGTGAGTCCGTAACCGCGTGCGACGAGCGGCGCTGTCAGGTTCGTCTCGCCGGAAGGTCGACGGCAACGTGCACAACGTCGTCGAACCCTGCGGCGAAATGGCGGGCCGTGCGTACGGCAAAACCGTGTGGACCTTTCCGCCAGTATTTTTTCGACTTGTTGATAGCGACGGAAGCATCTGAAGATAAAGGTATATTTTGATCTTCCCGCGCCAACGAAAGGCCGGCCCGAACCTGCCGGGCCCTAATAGGCCCTAGTTTCACACTATGTGCGCTGGCTCGGCCGCCCAGTGTCAGGACTTAATTGTGTACCATTCAGTACATAAATGGCAGCACGCGAAACGGAGCACGTCGTCCGGTGTTCTTCATGGGTAGGAACGCCCGGAGCCCACACGAGGTTAGATAGATTGCGCGCCATCGCGGCGGCGCTGACCGGTGCGTTGTATTGGAGGCGGCCCCGTGAAGTTCATCGTGGACGAAGCCGGCGAGATCATCGCCCAAGCAACGGATGACCATACTCTAATCGGCGGCCAACACCGCCTCGCAGTGGCGGCCAGCCTCGGTAAAAGACTGTTCTGGCGAGATACCGGCGAGCCTGTAAGGCTTGATAACTTCTTCAAGCATTACGGAAGTTCTCTTCGGCATACAGCCTGAGCCGCTTAAGGTAGAGGACGCGTCACCAAGGTCGGCAGAACATCACTGATGTTGAACTGGATGGTCCTGGCGCTAGAAAGTAATCGCGTGATCGGGCTGCGGATCGCGAAGCTGATGCGCGGCGGCAAAGCTGCCCAACGTGAAGCCCACCGCATAGTCAGTGAAAAAATGGTTGCGGCGGCGAAGGCCAGCACCAGCTTGATGGCGGGCGCTTCCGGCGACAAGATTGTTGAGCAATATCGAACAATGGTGGCGGCGAACGCCAAAAGGCTCAGTCGCAAGCGAACGCGCAAACGAAAATCGCGATGAATTTGCTCGGGCGGCAAGAGCGGCTTGTCCTGCCG
>NZ_AJQF01000203.1:0-12791 GCF_000261705.1 Bradyrhizobium genomosp. III
GCCCTGCTTAGCGTGGGATCTGATCCAAGTTTTTTTAATCTGCTTCCCAGTATCGTCGGCCATTTTGAGCGACAAGTCGGCGATACGACGGCTGCTTTCCAGAGCGGTCTCCACTGTCTCCCGCACCATGTCACTCTGCACCGCCGCAAAGTCCTGTGGGGTTCGGCACGTCCACAACCTGTTCAAGTGGTCGATGTGCTTCTGGAGGTATTCTTGGGACATTCCCCCCATCACTTTGGCGGCGGCTGTACCACTGTAAAGGAGCGTCTGCGCGTTGCGAGCTGACCGTTCGGTTGCCGCCGTTGCCTTTTGCGCATCTTCTTCAGATAAGCCAAGCGTGCGGCTAAACTGCTCGCTAGACCGTCCCATTACCGAGGTCGCCGCTTCGAGGCTGGAGCGCCAGGTCTGCTGTAGCGTCTCAACATTTTGCTTGAGCATATCAGCGTTGGCCCGTGCCACTTCTTCGCCGGCTTCAGCCGCAGCTTGCCCGATGCGCGTAGTCTGCTCCGCAGCCCTCTCGCCTGTACGGCGGGCTGCGTCTTCCATGTTTTGCGTCGATCTCTCTTCCGGACGCGGGTTTGCCATCTAGTTCTCCAATGATGGTGTCGATGACTGCCCTCAGCCTGTTGTGCAGAAACGCGATCATGATGAGACCGTTCCTGAGGCTGCCCACTCTTTCAGCTTGGGCCGATGTCACTAGGAATTATAAGCGAGAGGTTTACTGCAGCTCGTTCCCGCCGCGACGTATGTTGCTCAAGAAGGTAGCAGAGGGCTCTCGCGGCTATTCTGTCGTGAGCCGACGAAACCGACGGTGCGGTCCTGAGACAGGTCAGCATACTTGATCAAGGACGGCTGATTGCGCCGAGAAGTAATATCAACGCCGAAGCCATGATGGCGAGGAAAGTGCGATTTATGGGATTCACCGGGCGCTGCGCAGCCCCGAGCACAAGCTGCTCTGACAGGCCGTCCGCGCCAGGCTTGATGCTCGTAGCGCCTACGCTCAATGCCCCTGCTAGTAGTCGTTCCCGACCTATACTTTCGGAGCCGAACCCCCAAACCAAGGAGAAGAACCGTTGTCTGGTCCGCGCTCAGCGAGGATCGTCCGCTGTTCGCCTTCTCTGGTAACTGGACGACGTTCAACGATGATCGCGGGCCGAAGTCGAAGCCGATATAGGGGCCGCATACGCCTTTCCGACGACGGCGCCGAATTCGATGGTCGAGCCGATCCATCCGAAGACCACGCCTGTGATCCTCATACCGATGAGGAGCGTGCTGTCGACGCGTGGGACAAAGCGCGTAAGAGCAAGCGGCAACGCCCGGCGCGCCGCCGGTCGGTGTTGCCGGTGCGTACCAGGCGCGTTCCGCGACGAGCTTGGCGAGGCATCGCGCGCGCTACTGGGCGCTGCAGCAGCAAGATCCCGTGGTGAGAATCTTCAAAGGACTGGCATAGCGTCGCGCGCCAGCTCGCCGGCGAGCACTAGCGAGCACCCCTCAACGCGTGCTCGGTGTGCCCGCAACGGCAGCAACCGCACGCGCACGCCGCCCCTTGCCCCGTGCCCGGCGCGGATCAAACTCGTCAACAGCGTTCTGCCACGCCACGATCTCGTCCTCAAACCAGACGCGCCGGTTCGGGCTGATGTAGGTCGATTTGGGGAAGCGGCCCGACTTCTCCATGCGGTACAACGTGGTGCGACCGACCGGGATAACTTCCAAAACCTGCCGTTCGTTGAGCATGCGGCGAGGACGAGAAGTAGCCGGTGCTACGTCCTCCGTTTCGGCTTCGCGTTGATTTGCCGCTATCATTGTAATCTCAAAAGTGTTGCCGGCAGCGCCGCGCCTACTTCATCCCCCTTCCTGGCCGGTAACCATAAGCACCGGATGTAGGCGTCAGCGGGAGGTTTCAAAAACAAAGTGCGCAGTAGCGGCTTGCTCTGCGTATAAATTGATGCACCATTACTGCCAACGAAAACCGGCGGCGTCTTTTCATGCCGCCGAATTGTGTTCGAACGTGCAGGTCCCATGCGCAACAAAGGCTCACCTCTGAACGAGGCGGAACGCCGTGATCAGCTGTTGGATGCCCTGTTCCGCGCATTGGGCGTAAGTGATCCCTTTGTGCTACACGTTCTGAAGCAAGATCTTGAGTATATTGAGCACCAGGGCGCGCGCTTCCGTACCGCGTTGGTCGAACAGCCAGATCCGGGCGCGGTTAAACGTTTACGAGCGTCCGGCGGGAGAATGCTGGCGCTGTCAGAGGAGGTCGGAAACGATTTCCTGACGAACGATATCGAGAAGATCATTTTATCCCAGCTCAATCCGGACGCAGATGAACAAACGCTGCATTCCTGGATGACTGATCCCGAACACCCGCAGAAAGATCTGATAGCTACGCTAACGACTTACCTGTCGGCTATCGACCAATGGCTCGAGATCAACAGTACCAAGTACCGAAGGCGCGACGTGCGCAAACTGGTGGTCGAACCCTTCCTTCGCCTGATGGCGAAGCACGACATCACCACTAGCCGCAAGCAACGTCCGCGCAAAAAGATCTTTGATGCGTTGTTTGACTGGCTTGAGATCGAACCAAAATATCGACCCACCAGCGCCAACATCGACGCGATTGCCAGAGAAATGGAACCAGGTACCTCGGAGCTCAAACGCAACACGGCGGGCTAAAATGTAACCGCCGCTTTTCGTGTGGCTTTAGCGCGACTCAGCCCAGAATAAAAAAACCCACCGCATTAGTTGCGGCGGAGTTTTTCAATCACTGGGCTCGCATCCCAATCTTGGCTCGTCTCGGTTGCACGTTGATTATGCCATGGCTGGTGTGAGGCCGCAACAGCGGAGCTCTCCATCCATGGCTTTCACCATCATCCCCGGCGGCCGCAAGCCGAAGCCGCCAATCCCGTTGTATCGCTTCGTGCGCAGCGCCTGTCGTGACATTGAGCGCATCACGCGCATGGCGCTGACCTGTGCGCCGACAGACAGCTGGTCGCAAACCTTCTTCACCAACCTTATCCGCGCGCTGCGCAATGCGGCGGAGGAGCTGGAGCGTGCTGTCGAGCTGCGCGTTGCCGAAGATCGCGCGGCTCACCAGGAGAAGCTCGCCGCGATCCGCGAACGCGAAACCGACGCGCGTTTGCACAAGTAGCCGCGGCGCGACAATGAGCACTACTGACGTCGTTTCGCAGTCAGCTGACGAAGACATCGCCCAAAGCGATGGCGACGTCGCCGGTCAGGCCGACCTGGCAGGCGCGCAACTGACCTTGATCACAAAACTGGACGAGCCGTCGCTGATGTCGAAGCGGCTGTCGTTGAACGACGACGGCTCGCTGAACAGCGACGGCTCGAAATGTTGGATGAGCAAGGGCATTGCTGCGCGCACATTTGCCGCCACCGCGGCTATGCTTGCCCGCATCATCGTCGCTTGTCGTTCCAATCAAGCGATCGCGCTCGGCTCGATCGCGCAGAACATCGCCGCTCCCGTTCACATCGTCACGAAAGACCGCATCAACGAGAGTCCCGGTTGCATTGCCCGCACCCGCGATTTCATCGACTATCGGTCAGGCGCGCCGTCCTGGCTTCTGATTGATTTTGATTCCAAGGGCATGCCTTCGGAAGTCAAAGCCAAGATCGATGCCAGCGGCGGCATGTGGGACTGCCTGCTCAAGATCGCTCCTGGTCTCGCGCGCGCCGCCCGCGTCAGCCGCTCCAGCACGAGCGCTGGATTGAATCGTGGCGACACCGGTGACCTGATCCCCGGCTCTGATGGCGAACATCACTACTTGCTCGTCGCTGACGGTGGTGACATCGAGCGCTTCTTGAACGATCTGCACGATCGATGCTGGTTGCATGGATTCGGCTGGCACATGATCGGCCGCGCCGGCCAATTGCTCGAACGGAGCATCGTGGATCGCATGGTGGGCTTCGGCGAGCGCTTGTGTTTCGAGGGTGCTCCCTTGATCGTCCCGCCGCTCGTCCAGAACTCTTCGAAGCGAGAGCCTCGCGTCTTCGACGGCCATGCGATTGACTCCGGCCGCGTCGTGCCGGCGCCGACCGAGTACGACCGGCACCGGATCAACCTGGCCAAGGCTGATAGCAAGCGAGCTTTGAGCAAAGCTGCCGGCGAGGTCGCGGACAAGCACGACCAGGATCTCGCCAAGGCCGTCTCAGCTCGCTCAGGCACGCCGACCGCTACCGCATTGCGTTTGGTTAAAGCGCGGCACCAGGGCGTGCTCTATTCGGACATTGAGTTGGAGTTCGATCGCCTTGGTAGCGTTACCGTCGGCGCCGTGCTGGCAACGCCGGAGCGTTACGTGAATGAAACGCTTGCCGATCCGCTCGAGGGCGTGTCGTACGGCCGTGGCAAAGCCATGGTCATGCGAGGGCGCGAGGGCGATCTCGTGATCCATTCGTTTGCGCATGGTCGCTCGTTCTATTCCCTGCGTTACGATTTGGCATCAGCAAAGGCGACCGTCACCGCCGGACCCGTCGCGGGCATGGTGGATCACGCGATGGCGATTCTCGCTCAAGCCAAGCTCGAGCTGAACGAACTCGACGACTTTGCTGCGTCGGTGGCAAAGGCCGCCGGCGTGAGCGTGCGCACAGTCAAGGCGCGAATGAAGGGCGAACTCGCTGAGCGAAAGATCCAGGCGCGAAAGGCTGCCGCGGAAGAGACGACCGATGCCCGCATCGTTCGCCCGCTTCCGTACGCAAATGAGGAATTGTTGCCGACGGTCACTTTCATCGACGCTGTTCTCGCAAAAGACGACAGCCCAGAACCCCCGATGCGCAACGCAAACGGTGTGCCTGTGCGGATCGACGAAAAGGAGCCATGGGCTCTTCATCTTTTGACGTCCGAGTCTGCAAACGCGACCGCCGGCTCCGATGAGCTGATGAAGGCGCCGGTTCAGCCGGTGATCAACGAGTTGACTGCGAGCAGCCTGCAGATGCTGATCGAGAAGCATCTCCGCTGGAAGAAAGTCCGCAAAGATGGATCATTCTATTTTGCGGCCACGCCATTGCCGTTCATCAAAGCGTTGTTTGACTATGCAGACAGCGAGATGCCCGTTGTCCGCGCGATCAATCAGGCGCCGCTCGTGACTGTAGCCGGACAGGTGATCGATGGAGAGGGCCTCGATCGGACTCTTGGCATTGTGCATCGCATCGATCCCGCACATCGTGCGTGCCTGCCTGCCGGCAGGCCGACGGACAATGAGGTTCGCGCGGCGCTGGAATATCTGATGCATGAATGGCTTGTCGATGTGGCTCTCGACGATGCCGGCAAATGCGTCGTCATTGTTCTGGCTATCACCCTGTTGCAGCGCGCGTTGCTCCCCGAGCGTCCGGCGTTCTTCGTCACGGCAGGTCAGCGCGGTGGCGGCAAGACGACGTTGATTCAGATGATCGTCACCGCAATTCTTGGCCGCCCTGCTGCGGCGGCGGCCTGGTCGGATAATGCGGAGGAGCGAAAAAAGGCGTTGTTCTCGTATCTGCGTCAAGGTGTCGGTGTGTTGATCTGGGATAACATCAGTCGTGGATCCACGATCAGCTGTCCCCATATCGAGGCCGCGCTCACTGCGCCCGAGATCTCGGATCGCGTGCTGGGCGTCTCCATGTTCGAGACGGTGCCGGCGTCGACCGTTCAGGTCTTCACCGGCAATTCGATCGCGCCTCGTGGCGATATGGCAAGCCGGTCGTTCATCCTTTCGTTGAACGTCGATCGGCCCGATCCGGAGAATCGTGATTTCAAGCACAGCGATCCCGTGGGCTGGACGCAGGCGAACCGCGCGCGTGTTCTTCGGGCGCTCTATTTGATTCTGGTCGCCGGCATTCAGAACCGACCGGCCGACCAACAGGCAAAAACGCGCTTCAAGAACTGGTGGAACCTGGCCGGATGGCCGGTTGAATATGCGGCAGCCTTGGTCGGCATTGACTTCGATTGCGGCAAGCTCCTCCTGGCCGGCGAGGCCCAGGACGAGGAAGCGAGCACGACGTCGCGCGTCCTGACCGCCCTTTGGACGCGGTTTGGTGAGGAGCAGTTCACCGCGCGCTCAGTGGCATCGCTGCTCTCGGATTACAATGTCGCTACCGATGAGGATGCCGCTGAGCTTGCGGACGGATTGGCGGAGTTGGCGCAGAAAGCCGTCGATAAGGCGACCGCGCAGGGTATCGGCAAGCTGTTCCAGAAGCATTTGACCGGGCGCCCAACTTGGATCGAAGACCGCGTCGCGTTCCTGCGCCGCGTCCCTGGTCATCAGCAGAATCTATATCGGATCGAGAGACGGGGGGTGGCTGGCGATCGTCAGTCGCCTGGGAAGTCCGGCGAACGTGACGATGATCCCTTTTCGGATGCGAACTGACGCGAGATGCCTCCCTTCGAGATCTCGCGAAGGGGAAAGAGGGGAAAGTTTACAGCCTCGTCGCAGGAAAAAGTGCGAATCTTGGGGTGAGCTTGCGCTGGTTTTCGAGAAAGTCTCGGAGCCGCGGGCTCTGACATTCCCCTCATTCCCCCTTTCCCAAGGTGAGTACTGATCACGGAACGAGCGCGGCGGATTCCCCGCTGCGCTCGGGCAAGGCGATGGGGACGCGCCATGCTCGGTTAAAGCAGTCCCAAGCAGGAGCAGGTAACAATGAACGCTGAAACGATCAAGAGCCATCATATCGTCATGTCAATGACGCCGTCGTCCGACTGCCGCTTTTTTGCATCGTGGCTTCAGAAGGTGGCGGAAGCTGGTGAGTTCTTGTCCCAAGCGATGGGCATGTCTCAGTTCGCTAACCTCATTCGCTCAATGCACATGTTTGCGCCTCCCGACATCCAAGCCGCGGCGGTGGAAGTTCTGTGCGCGTTGCGGACCGATAAGGAGTGGCCGTTCCATACTTCCAATGATGGCTGTGCGATGGCGGTCGGTCTGGACCAAGCCGACAACTGTCAATTCGGGGTCGAGGTCGCGATCCTGATTCAACTCGGCTTCTTCACGCTGCTTGATGGTCGTTATCACATGTCTGTTCCGGAAACCGTCACTCCCGAGCTTGTTCAGGCGGCTCTGCTGAAGGTGGCATCCACCCAAGTGGACGACACCGGCGCTCAGCCGCAGTGCTTGCTGCACTCGATGCCGGAAGCTGAAGCCGAAGCGAAAGCGATGAATCTGCGCAACGCCGCGTAGGTTAGGGATACCCCTGATAATTGTGATCACATCCGACTCCGCTCCGGTCTCACTCACACGAGACCGGGGCGTACCCAATCAGAACGAACGGATACACCAGAATGAGTGTAGATATCGTTGGAAATGCCAATGGATGGTGGCAAGTGGCGCCGCTTTGGTGGTTTTTGCTTGCCGATTACGCTGACCACGTTGCGCCAAACGTCGCCAGGAAGTGCCGGCGTTGGTACACGAGCGAACTGGATGGGCTGGACGAAGATCACGCTCAAGAGCTCGCCGCCGGATTGCAGAGGTCGATTGACGACTGCAGCATCGATCGGTATGCGCGTCAGCTTTTCGCTGCGCTCCGTAGTGAGAAGGACTTTTCTTGCTTGGTCGAATATGACGGGGGCGAATTCTATCCCCGACCCGACGAACGGCAGTTTGTCGATCAATTTGTCGGGGAAGTGCAGCGCTTTGTTGGTTTTCTGCTGTCGTCCAAGGGGTTCCAAATCATTTAGCCGACGCGGTGGGGTCCTTCCCAGGCCGGCCAGGAGCGGGTCGCACTTGCGCGCAGCATATTTGTACCGTATAGTACAAAATGAGGAGTCAGAAGGAAAATGGCGACAATCGCCCAAGCGGCAGCTCACATCTGTTGCTCGCGGTCGCAATTCGATCAATATCTTGCCGAAGGGGTGATCACGCGTCAGCCATCCGGCAAGTACGATCTCGACCAAGTGCGTCGCGAGGTTTTGGCGCATCTGCGCTCGGTCGCGGCCGGCCGGGGAGGCGCGGCGGGCAATAATCTAACTGAGGAGCGCACGCGCCTTGTGGCCGCGAAACGTCGCCGCGAGGAGCGCCGGGATGCCTTCGAGGCAGGCCAACTTGTGGAGCTTGAATCCGTTTGCCGTTGTCTGGAGGAAACTCTCGTCAGCATGCGCAATCGGCTACTCAATTTACCTGGCGAGACAGCCTATTTGCTCGCCATGCGTCGGCAGGAGGAATGCTTTCAGGTTGTGGATGATGCTGTTCGGGCGGCTCTCGAAGAAATTGCTGATCCTGCCTGGACTGCTGCGCGTATGACGGCTGCGGGCTTTGTGAGCAAGATCGACGAAACCCATAAAGGCGATCATGATGACAAAGAAAATGATATCTCCGACGTGGCTTGAAGCCGAGCCTCGCGTCGGCTTTCGCATTCATTCGAACAGCGAGGTGGAAGTGCTGACCGAGGCTGAAACCCTCGCGCTGGTCTTGCGCACTATCTATGAGGGGATGCAACGAGCTGGCTGGCGTTTGAACTCGACCTCGCACTGATCTGACTTCAGCTTGCCCCAGCTGGTGGGCCTGTAAGGCGCCAAACGATCTCTAGCGGCAGCTATCCAAGATCCAGATGCAGGCAGAAACCGACATCTAAGTTCTAGGCCGCACGCGGTGGCGAAGCGTGGTCGTCATCGGCTTGCTGGCGGCGGCAGCCGGGAGATTGTTCTATCTGCTCTCGTTCAGCTTCAGCGGATCTCCGTTGATTTCGGTCGTGTTCCCGCTTGCTGGACGTGCCTAGGCGAGGTTCATCATCACGGTCCGGCGAAGTGGGTGACTGGGCGCTCGCTCATTCGAGCAACACGCGTAGGGTCGCCTGGGTCGAGTCGGTTGTTGGCGGCCTTCGCAATCGGCGCGCTCGCCGGATCGGCGCTCTATGCAGGCTATGGGCTCGCGTCGATCTCGCGCGCCGATGGTCCACCGGAAGGTCAGTATCGACCCGGTTTTCTCGGCGCGGATCCGGCCCGAGCAAGCGCCAGTCAGGTCACGTTTGAGCCCGCGACCCGGACCGGGTAGCACACGCACCGCTCGGGCGCTGATCATCACGACAGGGGCTTGGCTGGTTGCAGCGCGAGGGCGCGGCACCTCGATGAAGTCCGGCCCGGCGGCGTCCTCATCCGCTCGGACTGAAGCACTCCACGACAGCAATGACCCACATCGCCGTCCACGAATCCGTCGGCGGCAAGAAAGTGGATTGGCTCGAGAAGCTGAGCGACGAGCAGTATCGAAAGTGAGGCCCGGATCGAGTCGAGCCGCGTTCGCTGCGTGTAGACACCGGCATTGTGGATGATCGCTTCCATGCACCCGATGGCTTCACTTTGATCGGCGATGCCCTCGTTTCGGCGCCGCTCTGCAGATTCCCGACCACAACTCCTTAAGCGCGCGACGCGAACTTCCAAGCGCTGCGGCGCGATCGGCCGAACGCGCGTGCAGCACCGCTTGGTCTCCCTGATCCACGGTGACCACCGAATCAATTCCGAACCTTGATCGCCGCGGCGCTCGGTGGAGTATCTCGGGAACAAGCCGGCAGCCCGGGACGGGCCGCGACCGCCGCGATGGCCCTCTGCATCGTGGGCATGGCCACGATGTTCATGGGCTCGTCGTCCTAGAACTTGAGCGTGGTCCTGAGGCCGAACACGGATGCGTTTTTGAGAGCCTTGCCCGCCAGAGGCCAGGCGGGTAACGCGGCCCCGCCCCCTGGATGAACGATGTACTGGAAATTGGGTTGGACAGTCCAGCCGTCCCTGATCTGGTACTGGTAGACGGCCGTCAACAAGGCTTCGAAGCTTCGCACCGGCCAATTCGGATTGACCGACGTCCGGTAGTCCGCGTCAAGAGCCTGCGCGCGTTCGGAGACATGGGCATAACCCGCGGCGATCCCGAACTTGTCGTCGGGACGGTCGTCGCGAAGCCCGATGAACTCGACGCCGGCATCGGCGTAGAGATCGATCAGGTTGCGATCGGCAGGTGCGCCGGCGGCCCTTGCGAACAGGCCGATCCCACGATCATCGCTGTGCGGCACGCGATAGATCTGTTGCTCGAAGACGGCCCACCCACCGATATCTCCTGACAGCAACAGGGGCTCGCCGCTCCCGCCCGGAGCGGCGAGAGAGATGCCGTTTGAGGCGAGCTGCTGGTCGGCGAAGGAGCCGAAGTGCCGCCAGCCGCCGAACTTGATCTGGCCTGTCAGATTCGGGTCGCCCTTCTTGTTGTTCCAAGCATACTGAATCTGTCCGAGAGAGGCCTTCATCCTCACACAATCGAGGGAATGACATGCGCAATGCGGTAACCACCTCCCGGCAACGGGCACGTGCGTCAGCCAAAGCGCGCAGAGCGTCGCGCCGGCCGACCCCTCTCAACAGAACTCTATTCCACATCAAGCAGCTGACAATCGAGCTGCCCCGCCGAAGTCGCCCGGCACATCCCGCCGCGGCGGCAAGCTCACGCGTGCCGGCCTGCTCCTGCGATATCAGGCGTTCTTGGAGAGCTCGAAACTCTGAGTTGGCATCTCTACGGCGATCTGGACTGTGCGCTCAATCTGCGCATCAACGATCAGGCCGTGAACGTTCGCTGCTCCGGCGGCTACGTCGACGGCGATCACCGCACCGTTGCCCGATCGCCAGCCATGCATTACCTCTGGATGTAGGTCACGGCAACCACCTCGAAACAATGATGCGCCGTCCCGAAGCGGTCGGCGCGGCTGCATGCTCGCGCGTCAAGATTGATTGTCCAGGCAGTGCCCATCCCCCGTTGAAAGAAGTTGGACGAATTCCCATTCGACGAACAACGAATGGTTGATTCTGGAAGCGTCTGTTCACCATCCGGCAAGCCAGTCCTCCTTCGTTACCTAAAATCCACCACTTCCCCGCTCTGGTGATGGCAGGTTGGGGAAAGCTCATGTATCAGGTGCTCTACTGTTTGACGGATGAACACGACTGGCGACTGGTCGCGCTTGGCGCCGCGGTTTGCCTGCTCGCAAGTGCGGCTGCGATCAGCCTGTTTCACCGAGCGCGCGCCACGCAAGGATCGGGGCGCCTTGTATGGCTAATGCTCGACGCAGTCGTTGCCGGCTGCGGTATCTGGGCGACGCATTTCATCGCTATGCTGGCGTATGGACCGGGCGCCGCCGGTGCCTATAACGTCCCGGTGACGCTGCTGTCGCTGATCTTCGCCATCGCCGTCACTTTTGTCGGCTTGAGCGTTGCGGTCTCGGCCATGCGACCCAGCCTCGTCGTCCTTGGCGGGGCGATTGTCGGGGGCGGCGTGGCGGCGATGCACTATACCGGCATGGTGGCCCTCGAAATCCCTGCGCGCCTCAGCTGGGCAACCGGCACCGTTGCCGTGTCGATCCTGCTTAGTCTGGTCTTTGGTGCTCTCGCACTCCATGTCGCTGGACGGCACGAGAGCTTGGCCGGCGCGATCGGCGCCACGGTGCTGCTGACGGTGGCTATCGTCTCGCATCATTTCACGGCGATGGGGGCGGTGCAATTGACGCCTGATCCTAGGTTGGCGATCAGCGGACTGTCGATACCGCCGATATCGTTGTCAGTTTTAACGGCAAGTGCTGCGGCTGCGATCATCGTGATCGCCTTGATCGCGGCGCTGCTCGACAGCCGCGCCAAAGGCGAGTTGGGGCGCCAGCAAGTCGTGCTGGACACGGCGCTCGAGAACATGTCGCAGGGACTGTGCATGTTCGACGCCGACGGCAAGATCATCCTGTTCAACGAACGCTACGCCGCGATGCTCGGCCGCACCAACATCCTGCTTACCGGCCGCCTGCTGGTCGACGTGCTCAGGGAGGAGCAGGCCAAGGGCCAGTGGCAGGGCGACGCCGGCGAGTTCTTCGCCCGCCTCGTCGCCGACGCGCGCGAGAGCCGCACCACCACCGACGTCGTCAGCAGGCTCGGCCGGTCCATCCGGGTCGTCAACCAGCCGATGCAGGGCGGCGGCTGGGTCGCGACCTTCGAGGACATCACCGAATGGCTCGAGGCGCAGGCCAAGATTTCGCACATGGCGCGCCATGACGCGCTGACCAGCCTGCCGAACCGCGTGCTGTTCCACGAGCAGCTCGAGCAGGGACTGCGCCGGACCAGGTCGGGCGATCAGCTCGCGGTGCTCTGTCTCGATCTCGATCACTTCAAGGACATCAACGACTCGCTCGGCCATCCCATCGGCGATGCGCTGCTGAGGGAGGTCGGGCGCAGGTTGACGTCCGCGGTCGGCGAAAGCGACACCGTTGCGCGGCTGGGCGGCGACGAGTTCGCCGTGGTCCAGATCGGACGCTCCGAGGAAGCCGCTGCGAGATCGCTCGCCGGCCGTCTCGTCGAGGTGATCTCGGCGCCTTACGAGATCGACGACCATCAGATCGTGATCGGCGTCTCGATCGGCATCTCGCTGTCGCCGCAGGACGGCAGCAATCCCGACGAGCTGTTGAAGAATGCGGACCTCGCGCTGTACCGCGCCAAGGCCGATGGCCGCAGCACCTATCGCTTCTTCGAGACCGGCATGGACGCCCGCGCGCAGGCGCGTCGCCTCCTTGAAATGGACCTGCGCGCGGCGCTGCAGCGCGACGAGTTCGAGGCGTATTACCAGCCGATCCGCGACGTCGCCAGCGGCCGCGTCGTCGCCTTCGAGGCGCTGTTGCGCTGGAATCATCCGCAGCGGGGCCTGATCGCCCCTATCAGTTTCATTCCGCTGGCGGAGGAGACCGGCCTCATCGTCCAGCTCGGCGAGTTCGTGCTGCGCGCAGCCTGCACCGACGCGGCCACCTGGCCCGACGATGTCCACGTCGCCGTCAACCTGTCGCCGGTGCAGTTCAAGAATCCGAACCTGATC
>NZ_AJQF01000204.1:5000-31240 GCF_000261705.1 Bradyrhizobium genomosp. III
TCACTCGATGAAAGTGGTGGGCCTGGGAAGACTTGAACTTCCGACCTCACGCTTATCAAGCGCGCGCTCTAACCAACTGAGCTACAAGCCCCTAACGCATATCCAGTCAAGGACCAGGGACTCTGCAAACTTGCAGCCCCAGCGCGTGTTCGTCCGCGAAGAAAGAGAAACGAAGACGGCGAAATCCCGCCAATGCAGCTCAACAATCCTGACGATTGCTGGCCACTGATGTTTCTAAAACGATCCGATAGTGAGCCGAAGCTCGCTGAAGGATCATCCTTAGAAAGGAGGTGATCCAGCCGCAGGTTCCCCTACGGCTACCTTGTTACGACTTCACCCCAGTCGCTGACCCTACCGTGGCCGGCTGCCTCCCTTGCGGGTTAGCGCACCGTCTTCAGGTAAAACCAACTCCCATGGTGTGACGGGCGGTGTGTACAAGGCCCGGGAACGTATTCACCGTGGCGTGCTGATCCACGATTACTAGCGATTCCAACTTCATGGGCTCGAGTTGCAGAGCCCAATCCGAACTGAGACGGCTTTTTGAGATTTGCGAAGGGTCGCCCCTTAGCATCCCATTGTCACCGCCATTGTAGCACGTGTGTAGCCCAGCCCGTAAGGGCCATGAGGACTTGACGTCATCCCCACCTTCCTCGCGGCTTATCACCGGCAGTCTCCTTAGAGTGCTCAACTAAATGGTAGCAACTAAGGACGGGGGTTGCGCTCGTTGCGGGACTTAACCCAACATCTCACGACACGAGCTGACGACAGCCATGCAGCACCTGTGTTCCAGGCTCCGAAGAGAAGGTCACATCTCTGCGACCGGTCCTGGACATGTCAAGGGCTGGTAAGGTTCTGCGCGTTGCGTCGAATTAAACCACATGCTCCACCGCTTGTGCGGGCCCCCGTCAATTCCTTTGAGTTTTAATCTTGCGACCGTACTCCCCAGGCGGAATGCTTAAAGCGTTAGCTGCGCCACTAGTGAGTAAACCCACTAACGGCTGGCATTCATCGTTTACGGCGTGGACTACCAGGGTATCTAATCCTGTTTGCTCCCCACGCTTTCGTGCCTCAGCGTCAGTATCGGGCCAGTGAGCCGCCTTCGCCACTGGTGTTCTTGCGAATATCTACGAATTTCACCTCTACACTCGCAGTTCCACTCACCTCTCCCGAACTCAAGATCTTCAGTATCAAAGGCAGTTCTGGAGTTGAGCTCCAGGATTTCACCCCTGACTTAAAGACCCGCCTACGCACCCTTTACGCCCAGTGATTCCGAGCAACGCTAGCCCCCTTCGTATTACCGCGGCTGCTGGCACGAAGTTAGCCGGGGCTTATTCTTGCGGTACCGTCATTATCTTCCCGCACAAAAGAGCTTTACAACCCTAGGGCCTTCATCACTCACGCGGCATGGCTGGATCAGGGTTGCCCCCATTGTCCAATATTCCCCACTGCTGCCTCCCGTAGGAGTTTGGGCCGTGTCTCAGTCCCAATGTGGCTGATCATCCTCTCAGACCAGCTACTGATCGTCGCCTTGGTGAGCCATTACCTCACCAACTAGCTAATCAGACGCGGGCCAATCTTTCGGCGATAAATCTTTCCCCGTAAGGGCTTATCCGGTATTAGCACAAGTTTCCCTGTGTTGTTCCGAACCAAAAGGTATGTTCCCACGCGTTACTCACCCGTCTGCCGCTGACGTATTGCTACGCCCGCTCGACTTGCATGTGTTAAGCCTGCCGCCAGCGTTCGCTCTGAGCCAGGATCAAACTCTCAAGTTGGACTTGAACTTTGAACCGGCTGATCACAACGTTTGACGAGGTCCCACCATTATCGACCGAAGTCGATGTGCTGCCTGCGATTCACATCGCTGGCAACGATGGTGTTTCCTTTGAAACGTGTACCGCCGAAGTCTTTCGTCCGGTCCCGACCAGAAAAGCCGAAGCTTTTCAGGAGCGAGACCCGCAAGGACTCCGCCGTCCACGTTTCTCTTTCTTCATCTTCACTTGTCAAACAGCCCGAGACCGTGGAGGTCTCAACCTTCCTGAAAGGAAGGGTTCCGACACCCTTACCGACGATGGATGAACTCCAATCGACTTACGTCGACTGTTGTGTCACTCAACAAGGTGAGGAGCATCAGTGGCGCGTTCGCTCGCCTTGGTCAGTGACCCGGCGGCGCCGCGCTCAGTGGTCGGGTTATAGGCCCCCGCACTCGGGATTGTCAACGCCCATTGTCAACAAATCGTCGCACGGTGGATTGTCGCTAAAAACAACGCGTTTCCAGATGGTTACAAGGACTGCGGATGCGTCGATCCGATCGGGGCGGTGAAAAAACTTGAAAAAAGTTTGGGCCCCAGGGGGCTCCGGAGCCGACCTGGGAGGGGTCGTGGGAGGGGACCGGGAAGCTACCCGGCAAGCGACCTGGCAAGCCACCTGGGAAACGGCTTGGCGATTGGATTGGAGCGCGGGTCGGCGACTTGCGGAGAGCTTGAGGGGCGGCTTACCGTACCTTCGCGGTGGGACGCAGCTGGCGGCACCCTCTCGGGAGAGGCCCCCGCCCTCCGGCCGTTCAGGAAACTTTTTCGATGACAGGCGCCGTACTTGAGCCACAATCCCGCGGCGTTCTGATAAGAGACAAGCTTGAATCGCAGGGATGCCAGTGGGGGCTGCCGGCGGTTTTCATGGGGTCAGAGGAAGGCGATCTTGCAGATGACGCGGCCTTCCTCCGACATTCGAGAGACATCGAGAGAGCTTCACCCGTCCAGCTGTTCGTAATTTCGGCCGGCCCCACCCGAGGGGCCTTCTGAGCACGGACGCCTGCGCGGCTTGCCTTTTCCGGCGATCCCCCATCAAGAGGGCGACCAGGACAAGGTTCGAAAGCGGGCATCTTGGGTCGTTGATTGGGGGACTTGCGTTGAACCACAGGACATCACGCGGCGCTTACGGGCGTGAGACCGGGATCATCGATCTCGGCCACGAGCCGCCGCTGTCCGTCGATGGTTCTGAAGCCGCCGTAATCGACCGCCGCCGCGTCTCGGTGCAATGGTTCAGCGGGACAATCTTGACCGGACTCTGCGGCGCAGCCCTGATTGGCGGCGCCGTTTTCGCATCGCTCGACGGCGAGATGACCTTCGCCAAGGTGCCGGAGCGGGTCGAGGGCGCGCTGCGCGGTGCATTCGGCGCCGCCGATCGCGCCGCCACGCTGCACAAGAGCGACCGCCTGCCGCCGCCGAGCGAATCCACGGCGTCCCGCAACATCATGCGCGTCTCCACGGTGGCCCGCGTCGGCAACCGCGACGTGATGCGGGTGCGCCCCTTCGTGCGGATCGCCGGCAATCTGTCGATGACGACGAGCGACCTGTCGGCGAAGATCCCGCCGTTCAACGCCCAACGCCTGCTCACCGATGTCGGCTCCGATCCGAAGACCGCATCCGACGATCCCAACAATCCCGAAGCGGTCGAGCCCGACGCCGAAGTGTCCTTTGTCACCAAGGACCTGTCGCCGGTGCTGCCGAAAGCCAAGATTTCCGCGGTGGTGGCGCTCGACGACATCCTGATGCGGGTGCGCGATGCCGCCAACTGGCGCGGCAATGGCGGGGTGCGCTACGCCTCGCTCGCCAATGCCGCAGCCGACGTCTCCGGTGCGACCGGCCCGTCCGACATCAGAAGCGCCTACGCCGCGGAAGCCTCGCCGTCCGATCCCTATGCCGGCTTCGAGACGCGCGTGGTGCCGGAAAACGTCACGCTGCTGCCCAAGACCAAGGAGCAGATCACCGGCGGCAATCCCAACGGCGAACGCGTCCATCTGGTCAAGAAGGGCGACAGCGTCGCCTCGGTGCTGCGCGATCTCGGCGCGAACGCCGACGAGATCAAGGCGATCACCGCAACGCTCGGCCCTCGCGGCCGCGACGGCGGCCTCAAGGACGGCGAGAAGCTCCGCATCCTGATGGCGCCGGCGAGCCCCGGTGCCCGCCTCCAGCCCTACCGCGTCGTCGTCGCCAACGAGACCATGGTCGAGGCGATCGCTGCGCTGTCCGATCTCGGCAAATACGTCGCGGTCGACGTCTCCAGCATGAACACCGTCGCCGATGCCGCGGCCAGCGCCAGCAGCGATGACGACGATGATGACGACGGCTCCGGCGTGCGGCTCTACCAGAGCATCTACGAGACCGCGATGCGCAACAAAGTGCCGATGCCCGTCATCGACGACATGATCAAGATCTACTCCTACGACGTCGATTTCCAGCGCAAGGTGCAGCCGGGCGATTCCTTCGACGTGTTCTACGCCGGCGAGGACGAGGGCGTGACGTCGACGGAGAAGAACGACGTGCTGTTCGCCTCCCTCACGGTCGGCGGCGAGACCAAGAAATACTACCGCTACCAGAGCCCCGACGACGGCGTCGTCGACTACTATGACGAGACCGGCAAGAGCGCGAAGAAATTCCTGGTCAGGAAGCCCGTCAACAACGCCATCATGCGCTCCGGCTTCGGCGGCCGCCGCCACCCGATCCTGGGCTATGTGAAGATGCACACCGGCGTCGACTGGGCCACGGCCTACGGCACGCCGATTTTCGCCTCCGGTAACGGCGTGATCGAGAAGGCCGGCCCCGAAGGCGGCTACGGCAAATATATCCGCATCAAGCACAACAACGGCTACGAGACGGCCTACGGTCACATGTCCGCTTTTGCCAAAGGCATGGAGATCGGCAAGAAGGTACGGCAGGGCCAGGTGATCGGCTTCGTCGGCTCATCCGGCCTGTCGACCGGCCCGCACGTCCACTACGAGATCCTGGTCAACGGCCGCTTCGTCGATCCGATGCGCGTGAAGCTGCCGCGCGGCCGTTCGCTCGAGGGCCCGATGCTCGCAGGCTTCGAGAAGGAGCGCGACCGGCTCGACGGCATGATGAGCGGCCGCGGCGGCGCCATCGCCCGCATGTCGGATGCGACCGGCGGCCCGTTGCAGGTCAGCAACCGCTAATTGCAACCGGCCGACATCGGCCGGACATCTCCAGAACACGATCCGAATTCGACGTTCTCGCGCGAGGCCCCGCTTGGCGGCGTCTCAACGTCAAGTTTCGTTTGCCAAAGCGGCACCAGGGGCGAATACTTTCCAAAAAACGGGAGGTCTCGCCATGAAGAACAGGCTCGCCTGCGCAGCGGTCGTCGCTGCCCTTTTCGCCACCACGAGCGATCGGCCGAGACTTGGGAGGTCACCAAGCTGGTCCAGGGCTCGGCATTCCATGGCGTGCATGGGCTCGGCATCGACAAGGCCGGCCATCTGTTCGCCGGCAGCGTCGCCGGCGCCGCTCTCTACGAGGTGGACGTATCAGGCGGTACCGCCAAGGTTGCAATCCCCTCGCCGATCGGAATGGCCGACGACATCGCGTTTGCGCCCGACGGCACCATGGCCTGGACCGGATTTCTCACCGGCGATCTCTATGCGCGCAAGGGCGACGGCCCGATCAAGAAGCTCGCGAGCGGCCTTCCCGGCATCAACTCGCTCGCCTTCCGCAAGGACGGCAGGCTCTATGCCACCACCGTTTTCCTCGGCGACACGCTCTATGAGATCGACGTCGAGGGCGTGAAGCCGCCGCGCCAGATCATGGAGAAGATGGGCGGCCTCAACGGCTTCGAGTTCGGTCCCGACGACAAGCTCTACGGTCCGCTCTGGTTCAAGGGCCAGGTCGCGAAAGTCGATGTCGACAAGGCCGAGCTGACCGTCGTCGCCGACGGCTTCAAGGTCCCGGCCGCGGTGAACTTCGATTCCAAGGGCAATCTCTTCGTGGTCGACACCGCGCTCGGTCAACTCGTCCGGGTCGATCCCAAGTCGGGCGCCAAGACCCTGGTCGCGCAACTGAAGCCGTCGCTGGACAATCTCGCGATCGACGACAAGGACCGCATCTACGTCTCCAACATGGCCGACAACGGCATCCAGGAGGTCGATCCCGCGACCGGCCAGGCCAAGCAGATCATCATCGGCAAGCTCGCTTTGCCCGGTGGCATCGGCGTCACCTCGGAGAACGGCAAGGATACGATCCACCTTGCCGACGTGTTCGCCTATCGCACGGTGGACGGCGCAACCGGCGAGGTCACCGAAAAGGCGCGCATGCACGCCGCAGGCACCACGCTGGAATATCCGATGAGCGCGACGGCGAAAGGCAACGACGTGGTGCTGTCGAGCTGGTTCACCGGCACGGTGCAGGTGATCGACGCCAAGACCGGCGCGACGCGCGACATGCTGCACGGCTTCAAGGCGCCGCACGATGCGATCACGCTCGCCGACGGCAGCATTTTGGTAGCCGAGCTCGGCACCAAGTCGCTGGTCAAGGTGAGCGGCGAGCACGGCAAGGATCGCACCACGCTGATCGGCGACCTCGAGGGCCCGGTCGGGCTCGTCCGAGGCAAGTCCGACGAAGTCTACGTCACCGAAGCCTTTGCAGGCACCGTGTCCCGGATCGACAGCAACGGCGAAAAGACCGTGGTCGCCAAGGAGCTGAAAATGCCCGAAGGCATAGCGCGCGGGAACGACGGCAAGCTCATCGTGGCGGAAGTCGGCGCCAAACGGCTGATCGAGATCGCGCCGGAAAGCGGCAAGATCACCGAGATCGCCGCCAATCTCCCGATCGGCCTCGCGGGCGCTCCCGGCGGATTGCCGACCAACATTCCGACGGGCGTCGGCATCGGAGCTTCAAGCGTGATCTATTTCTCGTCCGACATCGAGAACGCCATCTACAAGGTGGTGAAGAAATAGCGTCTGATCCCCACCGCGTTAGCTAAAGCGGGATGCTGCGCACCTTTTCGGACCACGCTTTTGCCAGCGCCCCCCAAAACAAAACCCCCGGAGAGGCTGACCTCTCCGGGGCGGCTTGTCGTTTCAGGCTTTGATCGCCCGCGTTCAGTTCAGCTTCCGCTTCGCCACTGGCGCCTCGAACTGGGTGATCTCGGCGGTCTGCGGTGCCTTGCCGTTGAAGGTCAGCACGTTGCCTTCGGAGGAGATCGCGACACTGTCGCCGTCCCTGACGTCGCCGGCCAGGATCATCTCGGCGAGCGGGTCCTGGACGTGACGCTGGATCACGCGCTTGAGCGGCCTTGCGCCGTAGGCGGGGTCCCAGCCCTTGGCGGCGAGCCAGTCGCGGCCAGCGGCGTCGAGCGTCAGCACGATCTTGCGATCGGTCAGCAGCTTCTGCAGCCGCGCGAACTGGATCTCGACGATCCGGCCCATCTCGCTCCGCTGCAAGCGGTGGAACAGGATGATCTCGTCAACGCGGTTGAGGAATTCGGGGCGGAAATGCCCGCGCACCATTCCCATCACCTGCTCGCGCACGGCCGAGGTGTCCTCGCCCTCCGGCTGATTCACCAGGAATTCCGAACCGAGGTTCGAGGTCATGATGATCAGCGTGTTGCGGAAGTCGACGGTGCGGCCCTGGCCGTCGGTCAGGCGGCCGTCGTCGAGCACCTGCAACAGGACGTTGAAGACGTCGGGATGCGCCTTCTCGATCTCGTCGAACAGCACCACCTGATAGGGCCGGCGCCGCACCGCTTCGGTGAGCGCGCCGCCCTCGTCATAGCCGACATAGCCCGGAGGCGCGCCGATCAGCCGCGAGACCGAGTGCTTCTCCATGTATTCGGACATGTCGAGGCGGACCATCGCGGTCTCGTCGTTGAACAGATACTCCGCGAGCGCCTTGGTCAACTCGGTCTTGCCGACGCCGGTGGGCCCTAAGAACATGAACGAGCCCGTGGGGCGGTTCGGGTCCTGCAGGCCCGCGCGCGAGCGGCGCACGGCAGTTGCGACCGCACGCACGGCCTCGGCCTGGCCGACGACGCGGGTGCCGAGCTGCTCCTCCATCTTCAGGAGCTTTTCCTTCTCGCCCTCCAGCATCTTGTCGACGGGCACGCCGGTCCAGCGCGAGACCACCTGGGCGATGTGGTTGGCGGTGACCGCCTCCTCCATCATCTCGCCGGAGCCTTCGCGCGCCTCGATATCCGCAAGCTGCTTCTCGAGCTGCGGGATCCGGCCATAGGCCAGCTCGCCGGCCTTCTGGAATTCGCCGCGACGCTGGGCGTCGGCGAGATCGACGCGCAGGGCGTCCAGCTCCGATTTCAGCTTCTGGGCGTTGGAGAGCTTGTTCTTCTCCGCGCTCCAGCGTGCCGTCAGCGCCGCGGACTTCTCCTCGAGCTCGGCCAGCTCCTTCTGGAGCGCCTCGAGACGGGATTTGGAGCCGGGATCACTTTCCTTCTTGAGAGCTTCCTGCTCGATCTTGAGCCGGATGATCTCGCGGTCGAGCGAATCCAGCTCTTCCGGCTTGGAATCGACCTGCATCTTCAGCCGGGCCGCGGCCTCGTCCATCAGGTCGATCGCCTTGTCGGGCAGGAAGCGGTCGGTGATGTAACGGTTGGACAGCGTCGTCGCGGCAACAAGCGCGGAATCGGTGATCCGCACGCCATGGTGCTGCTCGTACTTGTCCTTGAGGCCGCGCAGGATCGAGATGGTGTCCTCGACCGAGGGCTCGCTGACAAAGATCGGCTGGAAGCGCCGCGCCAGCGCGGCGTCCTTTTCGACATGCTTCTGGTATTCGTCGAGCGTGGTCGCGCCGATGCAGTGCAGCTCGCCGCGGGCAAGCGCGGGCTTGAGCAGGTTGGAGGCGTCCATCGCGCCGTCGCCCTTGCCGGCGCCGATCAGCGTGTGCATCTCGTCGATGAACAGGATGAAAGTGCCCTCGCTCCCGGTCACTTCCTGGAGCACGGCCTTCAGCCGCTCCTCGAACTCACCGCGGTATTTTGCACCCGCGATCAGCGCGCCGAGGTCGAGCGAGAGCAGCTTCTTGTCCTTCAGGCTCTCCGGCACGTCGCCGTTGACGATGCGCAGCGCGAGGCCTTCGGCGATGGCGGTCTTGCCGACGCCGGGCTCGCCGATCAGGACGGGATTGTTCTTGGTCCGGCGCGACAGCACCTGGATGGTGCGGCGGATCTCCTCGTCGCGGCCGATGACCGGATCGAGCTTGCCGTCGCGCGCGGCCTGGGTCAGGTCGCGGGCATATTTCTTCAGCGCGTCGTACGCGTTCTCGGCGGTGGCCGAGTCTGCGGTGCGGCCCTTGCGCAGGGCCTCGATCGCCGCATTGAGGTTTTGCGGGGTGACGCCGCCCTTGGCGAGGATGGTGCCGGCCTCGCTGGTCTTCTCCAGCGTCAGGCCGAGCAGCAGCCGCTCGACGGTGACGAAGCTGTCGCCGGCCTTCTCGCCGGCCTTTTCGGCGGCATCAAAAGTACGGGCGAGCTCGGGCGCCAGATAGATCTGCCCGGCGCCACCGCCACTGACCTTCGGCACCTTGCCGAGGGCATCCTCGGTCGCCTTCAGAATTGCACGGGAATTGCCGCCGGCGCGGTCGATCAGACCGGCAGCCAGCCCCTCATTGTCGTCCAGGAGGACCTTGAGCACGTGCAGGGTGGAAAACTGCTGGTGTCCCTCGCGCACCGCGAGCGACTGCGCTGACTGGACGAAGCCCCTGGAGCGTTCGGTGTATTTGTCGATATTCATCTTTTCTGTCCCTCGGCCTGCCCCTGGAGCCCTCTAAGGCACTCCAAACGGCATCTTCACTGGGTTTCCGATTACCGCATTGACGTTTCTCAACCGGTAACGGTCGTGTTTTGCCGACGTCGCCGCCGGCCTGAGGCAGATGTGGGAAGCAGGCTGCAGATGCGAAAGAGGCCAGTTCACAATTTCGTGCGCTGATCCGCCGGCTTGGCGGGGCCGGCTCGAATCCCTTAAGTAGCGGCATGACAGCTAGCCAGACCGCCGAGATCACCGGCCTTTACCGCTACCCGATCAAGGGCCTGACACCGGAGCTCCTGCACCGCGCCCCCTTGCGGACGGGCCAGACCCTGCCCGCCGACCGCCGCTACGCCATCGAGAACGGTCCGAGCGGCTTTGATCCCGAACGGCCCGAGTGGAGGCCGAAAATCCAGTTTCTGATGCTCGCACGCAATGAGCGGCTTGCCGAGCTCGACAGCCGGTTCGACGACGCTACCAATGTCTTGACCATCCGCAGGGACGGCCAGACCGTCGCCAGCGGCGATCTCGAGACCGCGGCCGGGCGCGCCGCCATCGAGCGCTACTTCGCGGAGAATTTTCAGCCGGAGCTGAAGGGGCCGCCAAAAGTCCTGTCAGGCCGCGACCACAGCTTCTCCGACGTCGCCCGCAAGGTGGTCTCCATCATCAATCTCGGCAGCGTCCGCGCCATCGAGACCATGCTGGGCGGCGCTGCCGTGCATCCGCTGCGCTTCCGCGCCAATCTCTATGTGAAGGGTTGGCCGGCCTGGTCGGAGCTCGATCTCGTCGGCCAGACGCTGGCGATCGGCGCGGCGCGCCTGAAAGTGGTCAAGCGCATCGTCCGCTGCCCGGCCACCAATGTCGACCCGTTGACGGCCAAGCGCGATCTCGAGATTCCGCCGACGCTCTCGCGCAACCTCGGCCACATGGACTGCGGCATCTATGCCGAGGTGATCGAAGGTGGCGACATCGGCGTGGGCGATGCGGTTGCGGCGGAAGAGCCGAAGCTGGTGTGAGCTTCGTAGGGTGGGTTAGCCGAAGGCGTAACCCACCCTGTCTGTCACCGCAGAAACAGAAGAGGTGGGTTACGCCAGCGGACCGCGCTTTGCGCGACCGCTAGCTAACCCACCCTACGCGCCTCACCTCAATTCGGCATCACATAGGCATAGATCCGGCCGCGCGAGACCGGCGCTTCGCGGACGCGGTTGCCGTTGTTGCCGGAGATCATGATCGGATTGCCCTGTGCGTCGACGCCGGTGATGATGCCGACATGACCGCCGCGGCGGCCGCGCGACATCACCGCGATGGCGCCGACCTGCGGACCGGAGACACGGGTGCCGTAACGCGCGAACGAACTCGCCATGTCGGAGCCCGAACCCTTATGGCCGGTGTGCTCCAGCACCATGTTCATGAAACGCGCGCACCACAGGCTGCCGCGCCCGGTCGGATTGCCGCCGACATAGCGGCGCGCCTCGGATACGAGGTTCGATCCGCCGCCGAAGCCGCCGCCATTGGCCGTTGCGGTGTTCACCATGGCGTTGTGGGCCATGCCGCCGCTATTGGCGTTCGGATCATAGCTCGCCTGGGTGTCGGCGAATCCGCTCGCCCGCAACTGCGCCGCGCTGCGCTCGAAGCGCGAGCTGCGTGCATGGTGGCGGTAGTGATGATGTCTGGCGTGGTGCACGTGTGCGTGCCGCTCTGCGCTATGACGATGATGCGGCCGCGCTGAGGCCGGAGAAACGAACGCGGCAACCGCCGCGAAGAAGATCGCCAGCGCGACAACACAACGCGACAGGCGAGACGCAAACAACTCGAACATTCTTCATCCTTCGTTGACACCCCACTTCCCAATCGGCCCGTGCAACGGCCGACATCGGTCTGGCCGTTAAGCCGTCCGATGTGGCGAGAAAAAGACGCGGGCTGCCTGCGAATAGCTGCGATGATTTTGTGCCGATACTGGCTTGAGGCTGCCGCATTGCCGACAACAGCATTAACTGCGATCCTGCAAAGGCGGCTTTAAAAGAGGGAAACGGTTAATGCCCCACGCCACGACCAGGGACGACGTCCGCATTTATTTCGAAGAAGCGGGTCAGGGAACGCCGATCATTTTTCTGCACGAGTTCGCAGCCGACCACACCAATTGGGAGCCGCAGATGCGCTACTTCTCGCGCGGCCATCGCTGCATCACCTATTCGGCGCGCGGCTACACGCCGTCGGACGTGCCTGAAGGCGAGGTTTACAGCTATAGGCATTTCTACAGCGATGCGCTCGCGGTGCTCGATCATCTCAGGATCGAGCGCGCGCATCTGGTCGGCCTGTCGATGGGCGCCTACTCCTCGCTCCAGATCGGGCTAAACGCGCCGCAGCGCGCACTGTCGATGACGCTGGCCGGCGTCGGCTCCGGCTCGGAGATCGAGAACCTGGAGGCCTGGCGCGAGCAGTGCCGCGCCAATGCCGAGCAGTTCGAGACGCTGGGCTCCGTCGAAGTCGCGAAAGTCACGCGCGAGGCGCCGAGCCGGATACCCTTCCTGGTGAAGGATCCGCGCGGCCACGCCGATTTCTATGCCGCGCTGGCGCGCCACGATTCCAAGGGATCGGCGCGCACGATGCGCGGCTTCCAGGGCGGCCGCCCCTCTATCTACACGATGACGGATGCGATCAAGCGCGCATCGACGCCGGCGCTGATCATCTGCGGCGACGAGGACGATCTATGCGTCGGACCGAGCCTGTTCCTGAAGAAGCATCTGCCCGCGGCAGGGCTGACGATGTTTCCGAAGTCAGGCCACGTGCTCAATCTCGAAGAGCCCGCGCTGTTCAACGAAAGCGTGGAGCGGTTCGTGACGCTGGTGGAAGCGGGACGATGGCCGGCGCGCGACCTGAGGTCGCTGGCTCCACACTAGCTGTCATTCCGGGATGCGCCGAAGGCGCAGACCCGGAATCCATCGGGCTGCGGGCGTTGTTGCACGATGGATTCCGGGCTCGCGCTACGCGCGCCCCGGAATGACGCCTACGGCGTCACTTCCCCCCGCCCCGGCTGAGCAGGAACACTGCCTGCTCCCCGAACATGTTCCACACCCACCAGGGCAGATTCAGCGGCACCGGGCGGCCGTAGAGATCGAGCGCGACCGAGCGCTCCATCTTGACGTTGATCTCGTCGCAGAGCTGCACGAAATCCTTGATGGTGCAGAAATGGATGTTGGCGGTGTCGTACCAGGTCGCCGGCAAATTCTCGGTGCGCGGCATGTGGCCGCCGACCAGGAGCTGGAGCCGCATCTTCCAGAAACCGAAATTCGGGAACGAGACGATGGCGCGGCGGCCGATGCGCAGCAGATTCTCCAGCACCACGCGCGGCTGCCGGGTCGCCTGCAGCGTCTGCGACAGGATCACGTAGTCGAAGGCGTCGTCGGGATAATTGACGAGGTCGGTGTCGGCATCGCCCTGCACCACCGCAAGGCCCTTGGCGACGCAGCGATTGACGCCCTCGCGCGACAGCTCGATGCCGCGGCCGTCGATGCCGCGGGTCTCCAGCAGCTGAAGCAAATCGCCCTCGCCGCAGCCGACGTCGAGCACTTTCGAGCCCGGCTTGACCATGTCGGCGACCAGCAGATGATCGGCGCGAAACTGGCCGGACGATCCGGTCGCAAGGCCGCCCAGCGGCAATACTTCCTGCACAGACATGCTAGCCATCCTTCAGTCCACGCGCCTTGCCCGCCGATTGCAGGAAGGCGCGGGAGATGTCGAAGAATTCGGGCACGTCGAGCAGGAAGGCGTCGTGGCCGCGATCGGTCTCGATCTCGGCGAACGACACCCGTGCGCTCGACGCATTCAGCGCGTGCACCAGCGCGCGCGATTCCGAGGTCGGAAACAGCCAATCGCTGGTGAAGGAGACCACGCAGAAGCGGGTCGCAATTTCCGCGAACGCCTTTGCGAGCACGCCGCCATGGTCGGCGGCAATGTCGAAATAGTCCATCGCGCGCGTCAGATAGAGATAGGCGTTGGCGTCGAAGCGCTCGACGAAGGACGAGCCCTGGTAGCGCAGATAGGACTCGACCTGGAAGTCGGCGTCGAACGAGAAGGTCGGCAGCTCGCGGTCCTGCATGCGCCGGCCGAACTTGCGATGCAGCGCGGCATCGGAGAGGTAGGTGATGTGCGCCGCCATCCGCGCCACCGCGAGCCCGCGATGCGGATGGATGCCGTGATCGGCATAGCCGCCGCCGTGCCAGTCGGGATCAGCCATCACGGCCTGGCGGCCGAGCTCGTGGAAGGCGATGTTCTGCGCCGAGTGCCGCGTCGCGCAGGCAATCGCCAGCGCGGAGAACACGCGGCCCGGATAGGCGGCGGTCCACTGCAGCACCTGCATGCCGCCCATCGAGCCACCGACGACCGCAAACAGCGTGTCGACGCCGAGCCGGTCGACCAGCATCGCCTGCGCACGCACCATGTCGGGGATGGTGATGACGGGGAAATCGAGGCCCCAGACCTTGCCGGTGGCAGGATTGATCGAGGCCGGCCCGGTCGATCCCATGCAGCCGCCGATCACGTTGGAGCAGATGATGAAGTAGTGCTTGGGATCAATGGGCCGACCGGGGCGGACCAGCGTCTCCCACCAACCGGGCTTGCCGGTGACGGGATGCACGTTGGCGACATGCTGGTCGCCGGTCAGCGCATGGCAGATCAGCACCGCGTTGGAGCGATCGGCGTTGAGCTCGCCATAGGTCTGGTAGGCGATCTGGAACGGGGTGAGATCGACGCCGCAATCGAGCCGCAGCGGCTGCTCGGCGCCGAAATGCGCGACCTGCGAGCTTGGATGATCCACCTCGTGCGACCGCTCGTCGGCGCTGATCGCAGGACTCGGTATCGACTTGACGCCACCCATCTGACCATCGACCTCGTTTGCGATCAAACGCGTGATCGCCACTTGCATCAGGCCATGAAAAACCCGGCCTGAACGATAGGTTCGGCCGGGATCGGAAGCGTCCCCGGCCTGTTTAGCGAGTTTTTTAACGTGGCTGCAAGCCGGCCGGCTCAAATGACCACGGAACGGGCAAAAGCTACCGTCTTGGGCGGTTTTCGTCAAGTCGCGGCCCGGATCGGCCCAATTCGTCTCTCACGCGTCGTCCGAAAAGGACGTGATTTCTCTTTGCTTTCGCTGCCCTGACTGCCTAATCAGGACATCCCCCATCGAAACCATCGACAGCCAGACATGTCCCAACGTCCGCCCGCGCCACCATCGCTTCAGGAACTGCGCAAGGAGATCGACGCGATCGACGAGGGCATGCATCGCCTGTTGATGCAGCGCGGCGACATCATCGACCGCCTGATCCAGGTGAAGCAGACCCAGGAGGTCGGCTCGGCGTTCCGCCCGGCGCGCGAGGCCGCCATGATGCGCGAGATCGTGCAGCGCCATCGCGGCATCCTGCCGCTCGACACGGTCGAGAGCATCTGGCGCGTCATCATCTCGACGTTCACTTACGTGCAGGCGCCGTTCTCCGTGCATGCCGACATCTCGGCGAGTGAGCCGGCGATGCGCGATTCCGCGCGCTTCCATTTTGGCTTCACCGTGCCTTACGTCGCGCATTTCAGCGCACAGGCCGCAGTCGAGGCGGTGGCGAAATCCAAGGGGGATCTGGCGCTGGTCTCGGCGACGTCGAGCCGCACGCCATGGTGGCTCTTGCTCGAAACGGAAGGCGCGCCAAAAATCATCGCGCGGATGCCCTTCGTCGAGCGCGCCGATCATCCGGCCGCACTGCCGGTGTTCGCGATCTCGCGCGTCGCCGACAGCGCCCTGGTGACGGAGGTCGAGACCTTCAGCGTCCGCGTGTCCGGGTGGAACGCCGAGGTCGCGCGCGCCCTGTCGCCGCTCGCCGAGATCGTGGCGGTGCCTGATACCGCCTTCGACGGCGCGGCGCTGCTGGTCTCGGTCACGAGCGCGACCAGCATCGACAAAATCAGGGCTGCCCTGATCGAGGCGGGGGCCTCGGTGCGCTCTACAGCCCTCGTCGGCAGCCACGCAACGCGCTATACGGTGCCCCCGACCGGGGCGAAATCGTAAACCACGCGCCGCGCCCCGCCATTTTCGGAGTTCAAGATGTCCCGCCCCGTGCCGAATCCCGGCATTCTCGATATTGCGCCCTACACGCCCGGCAAGAGCCCGGTCGCCGAGCCGGGCCGCAAGGTGTTCAAGCTGTCGGCCAACGAGACGCCGTTCGGGCCCTCGCCCAAGGCGATCGAGGCGTTCAAGCACGTGGCGGATCACCTGGAAGACTATCCGGAAGGAACCTCGCGCGTGCTGCGCGAGGCGATCGGCCGCTCCTTCGGGCTCGACCCGAACCGCATCATCTGCGGCGCCGGCTCGGACGAGATCCTCAATCTGCTCGCCCACACCTATCTCAGCCAGGGTGACGAGGCGATCTCCACCACGCACGGCTTCCTGGTCTACCCGATCGCGACCATGGCGGTGGGCGCCAAGAACGTCGTCGCGCAGGAGACCAACCTCACCTGCGACGTCGACGCCATCCTCAAGGCGGTGACGCCGAAGACCAAGCTGGTCTGGCTCGCCAACCCCAACAATCCAACCGGCACCTATGTGCCGTTCGACGAGGTCAAGCGCCTGCGCGCCGGCCTGCCGTCGCACGTGCTGCTGGTGCTCGATGCCGCCTATTGCGACTACGTCTCGCGCAACGACTACGAGATGGGGATCGAACTGGTCGCTACCACCGAGAATACGGTGGTGACGCACACCTTCTCCAAGATCCACGGCCTCGCCGCACTGCGCATCGGCTGGATGTTCGGCCCCGAGCACATCATCGACGCGGTCAACCGCATCCGCGGCCCGTTCAACGTGTCGACGCCGGCAATGTATGCCGCGGTCGCCGCGATCGAGGACACTGCGCACCAGGCGATGTCGAAGCAATTCACCGAGACCTGGCGCAACTGGCTGACCGAGGAGATCGGCAAGCTTGGGCTGAAGGTGACGCCGAGCGTCGCCAATTTCGTGCTGATCCATTTCCCGACCGACAAGGGCAAGACCGCGGATGACGCCGACGCCTTCCTGACCAAGCGGGGCCTCGTGCTGCGCGGCTTGAAGAATTACGGCCTGCCGCATTCGCTGCGCATGACCATCGGCACCGAGGAGGCCAACCGCCTCGTGGTCGACGGCTTGCGCGACTTCATGGCCGGCAAATGAGCAGCGCACCGCACTTCCAGCGCGTCGCGCTGATCGGCTTCGGCCTGATCGGCGGCTCGATCGCGCGCGCTGCGAAGCTCCAGAGCCTGGCGGGCGAAATCGTCACCACCGCGCGCTCGGAGAAGACCCGCGCGCGGGTGATGGAGCTCGGGATCGTCGATCAGGTCGTGGCGACCAATGCGGAAGCAGTGAAGGATGCCGATCTCGTCATCCTCTGCATTCCCGTCGGCGCCTGCGGCGAGGTCGCGCAGGAGATCGCCGCGCATCTGAAGCCCGGCGCCGTTGTCTCCGACGTCGGCTCGGTCAAGGGCGCCATCGTCAGGGACATGGCGCCGCATCTGCCGAAGACCGTTCATTTCGTGCCGGCGCACCCCGTGGCAGGCACCGAGCATTCGGGGCCGGATTCAGGTTTCGCCGAGCTCTTCATCAATCGCTGGTGCATCCTCACCCCGCCGGAAGGCGTCGACGCGGCCGCGACTGATCGCCTGCGCGCCTTCTGGGCGGCGATGGGCGCCAAGGTCGAGGTGATGACGCCGGACCATCACGATCTCGTGCTCGCGATCACCAGCCATCTGCCGCATCTGATCGCCTACACCATCGTTGGCACCGCCGACGAGCTGGCGCAGGTGACGGAGTCCGAGGTGATCAAATTCTCCGCCGGCGGTTTCCGCGATTTCACCCGCATCGCGGCGTCCGACCCGACGATGTGGCGCGACGTCTTCCTCGCCAACAAGGAGGCCGTGCTGGAGATGCTCGGCACCTTCACCGAGGACCTCGCAAAACTGACCCGCGCGATCCGCCGCGGCGACGGCGAAGCCCTGTTCGACCATTTCACCCGCACCCGCGCCATCCGCCGCGGCATCGTCGAGATCGGCCAGGATTCGGCGGCCGCGGATTTCGGCCGGCAGCACGGGCAGCTCGGCAACAAGCCGTGAGTTCGTAGCTCGGATGGCGCCAGCGCGGGAGCGATCTCGATCTGCTCCCTTGACCTAGTCGATGAAGGCCGCGAGCTCACCCGGCGTCCCCGAGGGAAAGGCTTCCTTGAGAAAGTCGAGGAACGCGGATACGCGAGCGCTGAGCAGCCGGCGCGAAGGGTACAGCGCCCAGAGGACGATCTCCGGTCCGTCGACATCACCCCAGTGGACGAGCTTGCCGGCCGCCAGGTCGTGACTCACAAGCGACACAGGAAGGCGAGCGGCGCCCACGCCTGCGCGGACCGCATCGCGAACCATAACGATCGAGGACAGGCGAAGCACCGGATCGGTCGAGATCCGTGAGTTTCCGATCGAAGACTTCACCTCCCACGCCGATGTCAGATCGCTCGCACCACGCACCACGGTCGGAACGGCAAGATCGTGCGCAGGGCGACTGAGGTCGGGGCTCGCGACCACGACCAGCCGATCGCGCATCAGGATTCGTCCGACAAGGGTTTCGTCGGGATCGGGATTGACGCGGATCACGAGGTCATAGCCTTCCTCGATCATGTCGACGGCGCGGTCTTCCGTCGTGACCTCGAGCCGCACCTCCGGATATTTCAGAGCGAACGCAGCGGCCAGCTTTCCCATCGCAGTTTGCGAGAAAAGCAGAGGCGCGCTGATCCGCAAGCTGCCTCGCGGCTTGGCACCGCCTGAAGCGATCGCCGCCGCCGTCTCGTCGAGTTCGGCGAGCAATGTTCCCGTCCGCTCATAGAGCGCCCGCCCTTCCTCGGTGAGCTTCAGCGTGCGGCTTCCGCGCTCGAAGAGGCGCAAGCCAAGGCTGCCCTCCAGCTCGGAGACCCGGCGCGAGAGCGTCGCCTTCGGGCGGCCGGCAGCCCGGGCGGCCCGTCCGAACCCGCCGTGACGGGCGACAAGGTTGAAATCGGCGAGTGCGAGCAGATCCATATGTTCCACCAATGAGACGGTCTGTACAAATATAGCGTCTATCGGCCCGCACGTGGGTCACTAATTTGCGGGGGTGTCCAGCAACCCACCCCGGAGTGAACCCATGACCATCCTCGTGACCGGCGCCACCGGCAATGTCGGCCGCCAAGTCGTTGAACAGCTCGTCAAGCGCGGCGCCGATGTTCGCGCCCTCGTCCGCGATCCTGCAAAGGCCAACCTGCCGCCGGGCGTGAACGTCGTGCAGGGCGACCTCCTGGACGTTGACTCGCTGCGCAGTGCGTTCTCAGGCGTCTCCACCCTGTTCCTGCTCAACGCCGTGGTAGCGGACGAATTCACCCAGGCGCTGATCGCCCTCAACATTGCGCGAGAAGCTGGCGTCGAGCGGCTCGTCTATCTGTCGGTGATCCACAGCGATCTGTACGTGAACGTGCCGCACTTCGCGGGCAAGTTCGGCGTCGAGCGGATGATCGAGCAGATGGGCTTCAACGCCACCATCCTGCGCCCCGCCTACTTCATGAACAACGATCTCACGATCAAGGACGTGGTGAGCGGATACGGCGTCTACCCCATGCCGATCGGCGGCAAAGGACTGGCGATGATCGACGCCCGCGACATCGGTGAAATCGCGGCCATCGAGCTCGTCCGCCGCGACAAGTCCGGCGCATCACTTCCGCCCGACCGGATCAATCTCGTCGGTCCGGACACACTGACCGGCGCGAAGGCTGCCGCCATCTGGTCGGAGGTGCTGGGTCGCACGATCGCATATCCGGGTGACGATCCTGCCGGCTTCGAAAAGAACCTCAGGCAGTTCATGCCGAGCTGGATGGCCTTCGACATGCGGCTGATGAGCGAGCGCTTCCTCACCGACGGAATGATCCCCAATGCCGGCGACGTCGAGCGTCTGAACACTCTCCTCGGCCGTCCGCTGCGCTCCTATCGCGACTTCGTCTCCGAGATCACGGCTTCGGCCTGACGGCAGCGGCATCAGCCAAGGGCCCGCGAGCTGCTCGCGGAAGGCAAGCTCTGATCGTCACAACGAACATGAACCAGGGGGCGGCCTCCACGGAGACGTCCCGCATTCCGAGGTCACCGACCATGCAAGACTCCGAAACCGACAACATCCGGACTGTCCCACCGAAGATACTGATCCTTGGCGCGACCGGCGCCACCGGCCGCCTGATCGTCAACCAAGCGGTGGCGCGAGGGTACGACGTCGCGGCGCTCGTGCGTTCTGGCGAGAAAGCGCGTGATCTGAAGGGTGCCAATCTCATCATCGGCGATGCCCGCGACGAGATCGCCTTGCGTCAGGCACTCAAGGGCCGTGATGCCGTTGTCAGCGCACTCGGCACACCGGCGAGCCCGTTCCGCGAGGTGACGCTGCTCTCGGCGGCGACACGCATGCTTGTGAATACGATGAAGGCGCAACAAGTCTCGCGCCTCGTCTGCATCACCGGAATTGGCGCAGGTGATAGCGCCGGCCATGGCGGGTTTGTTTTCGACAATCTGATTTTCCCGCTGCTCTTGCGCAAGGTGTACGCCGACAAAAACCGCCAGGAGGCCATCGTCAGAAACAGCGGGCTCGACTGGGTTCTCGTTCGGCCCTCAGTCCTGAACGACAAGCCCGGCCGCGGCTCGGTCCGAGCCCTGACGGACCTCTCCGACTTCCGTGGAGGAAGCATATCGCGACAGGACGTTGCGACCTTCGTCCTGGATCAACTGCGCGCCGATGCCTGGCTGCATCGTGCGCCGTTGATCACGTGGTGAACTCAGCCCACGCTCTAATACAGCGGCGGGATCTGGCCGACCTTGACCGGGCCGAGCAGCACGGCGCCGTCGACGAATTTCAGCGGGAAGCTTCTCGCCTTCTTGCCTTCCAGCGTGCTCTCGGTGCCGATCGAGTTGATGCCGGCGGCGACGCCGGCATTGGCGTTCTGCTTGATCACCTTGCCGAGGCCGGGCACGGCTCGGTCGAGCGCGCCGAACAGATTGTTGAGGTCCTGCGATTTCACGCCGGGCGCGACGCGATCGAGCGTTGCCTGCGGCACGCCCTCCTCCAGCATCTTCTCGATGCCGAGCGCGGGGATCACGCGCTCGAGGCCCGTCACCGTCATCTGCAATTCGCCGTCGAGCCGGCCATTGGCGGAGAGGCCAAGCGTGCCGGCCGCAACCGCGATCATCTCGCCCTGCTGGATCCGCGACTGCACGATCTCGATATGACCGCCGGCGGCCTGGATCTCGCGGAAGCGCTGCGGCCAGGGCTTTGGCGTCAGGTCGGAGAGGCCCGTGATCTTGGCGCGCGTGTCCGCCTCGAACGGCTCGGCGAGCAAGGGATGAACGCCCTGGATGCTGCCCTGCGCGACATGGAGCACGGTCTCGATCACGGGATGATCGGCTGGCGATCCGTCCGCGAGGCGCCCGTGCAGCTCGACCTGCTTGGCACGTGCGAGCGGCACCTGCATGCTGCCGTCGAGACGATTGATGTTGGGATCGTCGAACACGATCGAGGCGCGGTCCGGCACCGCCGGCAGGCCGACCACGCTGCTGCGGCCCTTGCTCCAGTTCACCACGAAGGTGTTTTGCGTGACACCGTCGGTCAGCGTCGCGGGCGCGGAGAATTCGGCGATGACGAGCTTGGGATCGTACACCTGCGCAACGACCAGGATGTTGTCGAGCTTGGCCGTGAACGGCGTCTTGTTGGCGTTCTGCGAGACCAGGGCGACGCTGGCGCCGGAGCACTGGACCTCGAAGCGGAACGGGAATCCGGCGATCGAGCGCTTGGCGCAATCATAGATGCGGCCGGACTTGGCCTCCTGCGCCCGCCAGGCGTCTGCGGCGATCTCGGCCTGCGAGGCCGCATAGAACCAGAAGCAGCTCCAGGCGACGGCGAGGATCAGGACGAGGAGGGGGGCGATGAAAAGGCCCCAACGGGAACGGCGGCCTGCGGCAACGGTCATATTGGACATGCGGCGACCCTTTGGCCCCAGATTTTGGCAAATGTAAGCGAGGCCAGCCCCCGACGAAAGGCGGAGAATTCACTTCGCTTGGGGGCGCGGTTCTGGTAGCCGTGCCCGAAATGTCCGAAATCACCCTCCCCTCCGTCACGACAGCCACGGGCGACCTCTGGGTGTTCGGCTACGGCTCGCTGATGTGGCGACCGGGCTTCGACTTCGAGGAGCGCGTCCCGGCGCGGCTGGTCGGCGAGCACCGGGCGCTCTGCGTCTATTCCTTCGTCCATCGCGGCACGCCGGAGAAGCCGGGCCTGGTGCTCGGGCTCGACCGCGGCGGCGCCTGCCGCGGCATCGCCTTCCGTGTCGCTGAAAAGAACCGCACCGAGGTCGTCGCGTATTTGCGGGCGCGCGAGCAGGTCACCTCGGTCTATCGCGAGGTGATGCGCTCGGTGTGGCTGGAGAACGATGCGCGCCAGCGCGTCTCCGCGCTCGCCTATGTCGTCGACCGCGGCCATGTGCAATATGCCGGCCGCCTCTCGCTCGCCGAGCAGCACCGCCATGTCGTCCAGGGCCACGGCCAGTCCGGCGCCAATCGCGACTATGTCACCGCGACGGTGAAGGCGATCGAGGCCGAAGGCTTTCGCGACGCCCAGCTGCATCAGCTCGCGACCATGCTGCATGGCGATGCGCATTCCCTGCACCCGCCGGCTCCCGATGATCGAGAGAGCCGCTAGCTCTCCGACGGGGCGTAACTCGGCGAGGCGCCGATCAATTGCTCCTGCTCCTTGCGGCCGGCTTCGACGAGGCGGCTGGTTGCCTCTTCGATGGCCGTTTGCACACGGGAGAGAAACTCATCCTTCGGCAGGCCTGACGGCAACGGATCGAGGAATTCCACCACGAGCGTGCCGGGATAGCGCATGAAGGTGCGGCGGGGCCAGAACAGGCCGGAGTTGAGCGCGATCGGCAGGCACGGCACGCCGCAGGACGAATAGATCTGCGCGAAGCCGGTCTTGTAGTCGGGCGGCGCGCCCGGCGCGCGGCGCGTGCCTTCCGGAAAGATCACGAGCTGCCGGCCCGAGCGCACCGCCTCGCGCGCCCGCCGCGTCATGTCCAAGAGCGCCTTCACGCCGGCCTTGCGGTCGATCGCGATCATCCCGGTCTTGACCAGGAACTGGCCGAACACCGGAATCTGCATGAGCTGACGCTTGAGGATGAAGATCGGACGATTGAAGAATCCGGGCAACACGAACGTCTCCCAGAACGACTGGTGCTTTGCCACGATCACCAGCGGCCCCTGCGGTATCTTCTCGACCCCGCGGAATTCGACCTTGATGTTGCAGACCACGCGCATCAGGACCAGCGTCGCCTTGGCCCACCATTCCGCAACCGTCAGCATGGCGCGCGGCGGCAATGCGAAGGTCGGCAGCGCCATGATCGCGAGGCAGACCAGCACGGCGTAGAACAGCACGTTGAACACGAGCGAGCGCAGGAAAATCAGGAACATCGACGATCCGATTATTTTGCCGATTAATTTGCAGATCAATTTGGCTTGTTAATTGGCTTGGGCGGTGGCGGGCCGCTTGGGCTGATGACCTGCAGGCTGCTCCGACATCTCGGGCGAAAGGTCAATCCCGAAATCCTCCAGCCGCACCCTGAGCTCGGCCGCGACGTACTTGACATATTCCGACAGCAGCAGCCGCAAGGTGGACGCCGAGGTCCACCACGGCTCCTCGCGCCATTTGTCGCCGACCACCGCGAATGGGATCAACGTCGTCTGCGGCATCGCATGCGAGAATTCCACCAGCGCGCGCGGCATGTGATAGTTCGAGGTGACCACGATCAGCGACTTGAACCGCCGGCCGTCGGCCCAGCGCCGCGCCTCCGCCGCATTGCCGCGGGTCGAGAGCGCGGTGCGGTCGAGATCGACACAACAGGTCATGAAGGACTGGTTCTCCGGCAACGTCCGGGAGATGTCGCTCGCCGTCGACGTCGGGTGCACGCCGGAGATCAGGAGCCGCCTGCCGTAGCCGGCAGCGAGCAGCTCCATCGCGTCCGACACCCGCGAGGAGCCGCCGGTCAGGACCACGATGCCGTCTGCCTTGCGGCTTGGGGCGATCTCGGCGCCGCGCAATTGCGACAGGAACGCGATGAAGCCCGCCGCCGCGCCGACGAAGGCGAGCGCAATCGTCGACACCAATGCCGCGCGCAGCCAGCCGCGCGGCAGGTTCGGCGATCGATCGTCGGTCGGCGAGGTCATATGATGTCGGTGATCCCTTCCCTGAGGTGATTTTAAAAGGTTTTGAGGCGAAGTGGAGTCCCGGTTTCTTCGCCCTCTCCTGCGGGAGAACGGAAGAAAGAACTCAATCCACATCGTTCAACGTCGCAAACAGGGTCTGGCGCGAGGCCACCGCGGTGATGGCGCCGATCAGCACGGCCTGGGCCGCGAGCACGATGTAGCCGGATGGCCGCAGCGAGAAGGTGCCGAGCAGAGCCGCGAACTGGTCGCCGACGGGGGTACCGGAAAACCAGCCGGCGATCGACTCGGAGAAGCCGAACACCAGCATGGCGGCGCCGCCGCCGATCACGCCGCCCTCGAGGCCCAGCCTCAGGAAATGACGCAGGAAGTGATTGGCGATGTAGCGGTCGCCGGCGCCGACGAAATGCAGCACCTCGACGATCGGACGGTTCGCCGCCATGGCGCCACGGGTCGCGAACGAGACCGAGATGATGGTGGCGATGATGACCAGCGCGAGGATGCCGAGGCCGGCGAGCACGGTGGCGTTGGTCATCGAGCGCATCCGCTCGATCCAGGCGCGGTGATCGTCGACGCTGGCACTTGGCGCGACCTGGGTCACGCGCGCGCGCAAGACGCCGAGATCGAGCAGCGTGCCGGGTTGCACGCGCGCGATGATCATGCGCGGCACCGGCAGGTCGTCCATCGACAGCCCGGTGCCGAGCCAGGGCTCGAGCAGCTTGCCGCTCTCCTCCCGGGTGAACGGCTTGACCTCGACGACGCCGGCTTGCGCACGCATCGCCTCCGTCACCGCCGCGGTGTCGCGTTCGAGATCGCGGCCGGCCTGCGGGCGAACCTGGATGGTGATTTCGCTGGCGACGTCCGACTGCCATTCCGCGGCGGATGCGCTCACCAATAGCACCGTGCCCGTGGTCATCGACGCCAGGAAGGTCATGATGGCGACGACGGCGACCAGCGCGCGGCCCTGGATCGAGGCCCGCGGCACGATCGGCGACATGTTGCGCGCGTTGGCCGGAAGCTGCGGACGCTCCTGTCCGAGGTCGACCAACACGCCGCGCTCGTCGGTCCTACTCATAGACGTGCAACCGTCCCTGGTGCAGCACCAGCCGCCGGGCCTCGTACTGGTCCATCAGGCCGATGTCGTGGGTCGCGATGATGACGGCGGTGCCCGATTTGTTGAGCTCGATGAAGAGCCGCAGCAGGCGGCGTCCGAGCGTCGGATCGACGCTGCCGGTCGGCTCGTCCGCGAGCAGCAGTTGCGGCCGCGAGATGACGGCGCGCGCGATCGCCGCGCGCTGCTTCTCGCCGCCCGACAGGATCGGCGGCAGCGCGTCCATGCGGTCGCCGAGCCCGACCCAGCGCAGCAGGTCGATCACCTCCTTGCGATAGCTCGACTCGCTGCGGCCCATGACGCGGAACGGCAGCGCCACATTCTCATAGGTCGTCATGTGATCGAGCAGGCGGAAATCCTGCAGCACGATGCCGATGCGCTTGCGCAAATCGGCGATCTCGTCCTTGCCGAGACGCGAGATGTCGTGGCCGAACAGATTGACGAGTCCCCGCGTCGGTCGGTGCGACAGGAACAACAGGCGCAGCAGCGAGGTCTTGCCGGCACCGGAGGGGCCGGTGAGAAACTGGAACGAATGCGCCGGGATCTGGAAGCTGAGGTCGCGCAGGATCTCCGGCCCCAGACCGTAACGCAATCCGACATTTTCGAACCGAACCAAGCTCAGCTCCGTTCGAGAGGGGACGCGGGTCGCACTGCTGCGCTCCGCCATACGCGACCAACGGGTTTTGCCGCCGTTATGGTTTCCGGTTCGTTAACGGTCGCGCTGTAGCATACATCGTAGCATCCTTGCCGCGCGGCTCTCCCCGACGCGGTCATCGTCAAGGCTCGTCCATGCATATCGTCTGCCCCCATTGTATGACATCCTACGCCATCAAGCTTGCGAGCCTTGGGGCGAACGGACGGGCGGTCCGCTGTTCCCGCTGCAAGGAGACCTGGATCGCCCATGCCGAGGATGCCATCGAGGAGGCATCCGTCCCGGCCATGGCCGCGGCCAGCCAGGCCGACGACCAGACCGATCTTGCCGAGCAATGGAACTCCTATGCCAAGGACGACGGCGCCACTGATGCGCCCGTCGTCGACAGCCCCTCGATTGCCAGCGACTGGCCCGACGAAGAGGCCAAGGAAACCGAAGACGAGTGGTCCGCAGCCGCCCGGGAAGCCGAGGAGGAGGTCGTCGGCGCGCAGCACCAGTCCTGGTTCCGCGGCTTGTTCGGCCGCCGCGGCGCGCGGGTGAGCCGTCCAGTCGCCACCGGGTCGCCCAAAAAATCCCATTTCGGCCTGCCGACCGCCTGCGCCGCCATGGGCGCGCTGGTTCTGGCGCTGGTGATCTGGCGCGGCGACATGGTGCGGCTGCTGCCGCAGACC
>NZ_AJQF01000205.1:0-11762 GCF_000261705.1 Bradyrhizobium genomosp. III
GAGGTGAACCTGCGGGGCCTCGCCTTCAAGGACGTGAAGCTGTCCAGCGAGACCGTGGACGGTAAGCAGGTGCTGGTGATCGAGGGTGTGATCGTCGGCGAGGGCAAGAAGCCGCTCGACATTCCGCGGCTGCGCTTTGCCGTGCGCGACGGGCAAGGCGCCGAGATCTACGCCTGGAATACGGTGCTGGAGCAGACCGTGCTGCGGCCCGGCGAGCGCGCCTTCTTCCGCTCCCGCCTGGCCTCGCCGCCGCCGGAAGGCCGCAATATCGACGTTCGCTTCTTCAACCGGCGCGACATTGCCGGCGGCAGCGTATAATCGCGCCGCCCGGTACCGAGGTTGGTCCGAAAGTTGGTCTCATGCCGAAGATCTTGATCGCCGATGACGAAGATTCGATGCGCACGCTGGTGGCGCGCGCCATCGCCATGGACGGGCACGAAACGGTCACCGCGCAGGACGGCGCCGAGGCGCTGGAGATCCTGACCCGCGAGGACGGCGCCTTCGACCTGCTGCTCACCGACATCCAGATGCCTATCATGGACGGCATCGCGCTGGCGCTCTCCGCCGCGCGCGATTTTCCCGATTTGACCATCTTGCTGATGACCGGCTTTGCCGACCAGCGCGAGCGCGCCTCGAACCTCAATGCGCTGGTGCACGACGTCGTGACAAAACCGTTCTCGGTCGCCGACATCCGCACCGCGGTGGCGGACGCGCTGGCGGCGAAAAAGGGGTAGTGGCGGGCAACCTTAACCACACATACCGCTGTCATGCCCCGGCTTGCCGTCTTCGCTGACGCTTCGCCGGCCGAGTACCCGCGTGGGCCCGGCGTAGCATCGCGGAGCCGGGACCGGGGCATCCAGTACGCCGCGGCCTATCGACTTAGTCACTGCTGTCTCTGGAATACTGGATCGCCCGGTCCCGGCTCCGCCAAGGCCCACACGGCGCTGGCACGCCGAAGCTTCAGCGAAGGCGGCAAGCCGGGCGATGACAGTGAGCTTGTGGCGACTTCGCCTCAAAAATCCTTCAGCAGCCGCTCGATGTAATCGAGCTCGATCTGCGGGCGCGAGCTGTCGCCGAGGCGGCGGCGGAGCTCTTCGAGGATGCGGCGGACGCGCTGGGCGTCGATCTCGCCCGGGATCTTGACGGTGTAGTCGTCGCTGAGATCGCGGCCGTGAAGCGGGCGGCCCAGCGGATCGGTCTGATTGCCGCCGCTTTGCTGCCGGCCGGCCCGATTGCCGGGACCATCGCCCTGCCCGTCGCCATCGCCCTGCTGCATCGCCTCGGCCATCTTCTGCGCGCCCTTGCGCATCGCGTCGAGGGCCTTGCCCTGCGAGTCCACGGCGCCATCGGCATTGCCTTCGCCGAGCTTCGAGCCGGCATCGCCCATGGCGCCGTCGGCGGCATCGAGGCTGCCGTCATCATCGCCCTGGTCGCCGTCCTGATCGCCGCTCTGGCCCGGATCGCCCTGCTGCCCTTTCTGACCCTGCTGACCCTTCTGGCCTTTCTGTCCCTTCTGCGCGAGGCCGCGCTTGGCGAGCTCGTCCTGCAGCTTCTTCAGGCGGTCGCGCAGCGACTGCTGATCCTGCTGCAGGTCCGACATCGACTGGTCGCCCTGCGGCTTGCCGCGCGAGCGGTCACGCCGGGAATCCTGGCCCTGCTTGAAAGTCTTGTCGCGCAATTGCTGCTGCTTGCGGATCATGTCGCTGAGCTCGTTCAGCGCCTGCTCCATGTCGCTCTCGCCGGACTGCCCGGGCTGCGCCATCTGGAGATTTTCCATGATCTGCGCGAGCTGCTCGAGCATGCGCTGGGCCGCCTCTTTATTGCCCTCGCGCGCCGCCTTCTCGATCTGCCGCAGCAGGTCATCCAGATCGCGCTGCGTGATAACGGAACGATCGCGATTGGACGACTGGCTTCTTTCCGTGGCGCGCTTGTACTCCTCGAGCTTCTGAATGGCGTCGGACTGGTTGTTCAGGCTCTTCCCGGATTCCTTCTGCCTGAGGCTGTCGCCGGATTCCTGCATCGCCTTTTCCGCGCTGTCGAGCAGCGCATCGGGATCCTGATCCAGCTGAGCCGCGGCCGGCGAGACGCCGCCCAACAGCATGGCGAGGCAGGCGATCGACATCGCCTTCAAGACTGGCACGGGTGCTAGCTTCCGCATTTCCGGTCCCGCGTAAACTGGTTGGTCTTGTCGTCCCCCGCCTTGTTGGCACGGCTGTTCGCCGATTTGCGATAGGCCTGAAGCTGCTCGCGCAAGACGTCCTGCTGCTGCGCCAGCTCGGCGAGCTGCTCGGGCGTCGCATGCTGGGTCTTTTGTCGCAGCTCGACTGCCTTGTCGAGGATGAGCTGGACCTCCGCCGGGAACGGCTGCCGGGCGCCGAGCGGATTCTGCTCGGCGCGGCGGGCGAGATCGCGCACCTTGCCGGCCATGGCCTCACGCAGCTTCTGCGTCAGCACCCTGAGCTCGTCCTCGCTGGCTCCGCGGTCCAGCGCCGCCTTGAGCGCATCCTGCGCCGAGCGCAGCGCGGCGTTGACACTGCCGGCGACGCCGTCATCCTCGATGGTCGTCGCGAAGGCCCACATGCTCGCCACCACGTTGCGCAGCGCATCGTCGGTGCGGGCGGCCTCGAGCTGGCTCGCCAGACTCCGGAGGCCGAGATAGCAGCCGGCATCCGGCGTGAACAATTCGGGTGCGATCATGAGCGCGTCGAGCGCGGTGTAGACGTCGGAATTCCTGTTGGCGTCGAGCGCGAGGATGCGGCGCTGCTCGATCAGCGCGCGCGCGAGCGAGTTGGTGAACAGACGCTCGGGCAGGCGCATGTTGAAGGGTTCGCTCCTGGCCTCGTTGCCGGCCTCGTCCTTGGCGGTGAGCGTCAGCGTGACGTCGGCGCCGGCATAGGGGTCCTCGCTGAGATCCTTCACGGTCTGGCCGACGCCGTTGCGGGTGCGCGCGTTCGGCAGCACGAGCGGGAATTGCGGCGGCTGGAACAGCGGACGCGCCGCGGCCTTGCCGTCGGAATCCTTGCTGCCATCCTTGACGGCATCTTTGGCGTCGGCGGGGCGCAAGGCAATCTGCGCATCCGCGCCGGTGACGCCGTAATCGTCCTCGATCTTGTAGGAGAGCTGGAGCCCGCCGCGCGCCTGGCGCTCGGGATCCTTGGCGAGCGCGATCGTCGGTGCACGGTCCGGCGTTGCCGCAAACGCCCATTGCGGCTGGCCGGAGGGCGCGCGGACATGCGCGGTGCCGTCTGCGGTGATGGTGAAATGCTTCTCGTTGGTGCCCTTGGGCGCGGCTTCCGCGGGAGCGGCCTCCTTGAGGCCGCCGGAGACGACGACATCCAGGCTGCCGCCGGAGGAGCGTACGATCAGGGTTGAGCCGGCGGGAACGGCAAGCGGGCCGGCGGCGGGCACCGCCGCGGCCTCCTTGTTGGCGGCCGACAGGATGACCGGCGGCTTGCCGGTGTAAAGCGGCGGAGTGACCCAGGCATCGACGCGAACATTGGCCGGCGCCAGCACGCCGTTCCAGTCGAAAGCGGCCCCGAGCCGCATCGCGCGCTCATCGCCGGCGGCGAAGAAGGTCGCGACCAGCATCACCATGACCAGCGCGCGCAGCGCCCAGGGATCATGCAGCGCGAGCCGCGGATGCGGCAGACCGGCGCGGATGCGCTTGAGCGAGACCAGCGTACGCTCGCGCTGCGCCTGCCACAGCGCCTGTGCGACCGGGTCCTGCGAGGACAGCGTGTCCGTCAGCGTCGTGGCCGGGCGATGACGGATGCCGGAGCCACGATCGAGCCGGCTGAGTGCCTCCTCGCGGCTCGGCCAGCGGAAGCGAATCAAGGGAAACAGGACGGCAATGGCGATGCCGGCGAAAACGACGAGACCGATGGCACGGGCAATGAACGGCAGCGCCAGCCAGAGGCCGGCCCAGGACACCACCAGGAACAGCCCGACGACGGTCAGAAGCCGCGCCAAATTCGGCCAGGCACGCTCCCACGCGATGGCATAAATGGCCCGATCGAGGGCCTGCGCCAGCTTCAGCCGCGACAGAGCATCGCTGTTGCGGATCGGGTCTGACGGGTCGGGGGTGACGCCGTTCAATCAACTCTCCAGGTTGCCCGGTAGAGAAGCCTATCACAACGGCAGCACTGAGGCATCCGTTCCGGCACGGGAGACACCCCTTTTCCCGCATAACACGAGGACGTGACTGGCCCGCGGCAACCCCGTAATTTCCGCGCCGCCCCGAGGGACAAGAGAGGAAACGCCATGGACAAGAAGATGCACGACAAGGGCCTGGAAGTCCGCAAAGCGGTGCTGGGCGAGGCCTATGTCAACAACGCACTGAAGAACGTCGACGATTTCAACCGCCCGTTCCAGGAGATGCTGAACGAATATTGCTGGGGCACGGTGTGGGGCCGCGAGGAGCTGCCGCGCAAGACCCGCAGCATGCTCAACATCGCCATGATCGCGATCCTCAACCGCCAGCACGAGTTTCGCGCGCATCTGAAGGGCGCGCTGACCAATGGCGTCAGCCGCGAGGAGATCCGCGAGATCCTGATGCAGGTCGCGATCTATGGCGGCATGCCCGCCGCCGTCGACAGCTTCCGCATCGCGCGCGAGGTGTTCGCGGAGATCGACGGCAAGGCGTGAGATGTCGTCAAATCTCCGCTGTCGTCCCGGGGCGCGCGTAGCGCGAACCCGGGACCCATAACCACAGGCAGCTGTGGTTAGCGGGACTCGGAGTGACCGCTTCCGCGCAACGACACCTCCCTGTGGTTATGGGTCCCGGGCTCATCGCTTCGCGATGCCCCGGGACGACGAGCGGAGAATGATGGCCGCTTCACGTTCAACCACCAACGAATAACAACCACAAGGAAACACCATGGACATCGGATTCATCGGGCTCGGAAACATGGGTTTCCCGATGGCGCGGCGGCTGATCGAGGCGGGACACAGGCTCGTCGTGTTCGACACGCGCAAGGAGGTGACGGGCAAGCTCGAAGCGCTCGGCGCTAAGCCAGCGACATCGCCGAAGGACGTCGCCGACCAGGTCGAGACCGTGATGGCGAGCCTGCCCTCGCTGCAGGCTTCGCTCGAGGTTGCAACGGGAGCGAACGGCGTCATCGAGGGCAGCCGCGCAAAGCGCTTCATTGATCTCTCCACCGTCGGATCCGCGATGGCCGTGAAAATTCACGGCCTCCTCGCCAAGCGCAACATCGTGCAGATCGACTGCCCCGTCTCCGGCGGCGTCGGCGGTGCCGAGAAGGGCACGCTGGCGGTGATGGTGTCAGGGCCGAAGGCGGAGTTCGAGCTGCTCAGGCCCGCCCTCGACGTGATCGGGAAAGTGTTCTTCATCGGCGAGAAGCCCGGCGCGGCGCAGACCATGAAGCTCGCCAACAATTTCCTGTCGGCCACCGCGATCGCGGCGACCTCGGAAGCGGTCGTGATGGGCGTGAAGGCCGGGCTTGATCCCGCCGTCATGATCGACGTCATCAATGCCGGCTCCGGCATGAACACCGCGAGCCGAGACAAGTTTCCGCGCGCCGTGCTGCCGCGCAGCTTCGACTTCGGCTTCGCCACGGGGTTGATGGTGAAGGACGTGCGGCTGGCGCTCGAGGAGATGAAGCAGCTCGGCCTGTCGATGGAGGTCGCCGACGCGGTCGGGCGGTTGTGGGAGACCGTGATCAGCGCGGAAGGCGCCGAGTCCGATTTCACCGCGGCGATCAAGCCGATCGAGAAGAAGGCGGGCGTTGTGGTGGGTGGAGCGAAGGGTGGGGTGACGGGGAAGTAGCGATCCCAATCTCCGCTCGTCGTCCCGGACAAGCGAAGCGCAGATCCGGGACCCATAGCCACAGGAGGGTGTTTGGCGAAGGCTCGGAGTCACCAGCTTCGAGTCATAACCACTTCCTGTGGTTATGGGTCCCCGCCTACGCGGCGACGACACCGCGGCTGTTGAGCCGGCGTCGTCTCACAGCCACGGCGCCGGCGTGTCCATCGCGATCAGCTGCTCGACCTCGATGCGCGGACGGACCACGGCGTACTGATCGTCCTTCACCAGCACCTCCGGCACCAGCGGCCGCGTGTTGTAGGTGCCGGCCTGCACCGCGCCATAGGCGCCCGCGGTCATGATGGCGATGAGATCGCCGGGCGCGGGCGTCGGCAGCGTGCGGTCGAGTGCGAGATAGTCGCCGGTCTCGCAGACCGGGCCGACGACATCGGCCATGATGGTGGCCGCGCCCTTGGCGGGCTGCTTCACCGGCAGGATGTCGTGATGTGCCTCGTACAGCGTCGGGCGAATGAGGTCGTTCATGGCGGCGTCGATGATGACGAAATTCTTGCCGTCGCCGTGCTTCACATAGATCACCTTGGCGACCAGGATGCCGGCATTGCCGACGATCATGCGGCCCGGCTCGAACATCAGCGTGCAGCCGAGATTGTGGCTGACGCGCTTGACCATGGCGGCATAGGCCGCCGGCGCCGGCGGCGCCTCGCGGTCCATGTAATAGGGAATGCCGAGGCCGCCGCCGAAATCGACATGGGAGATGTTGTGGCCGTCGGCGCGCAGCGTCTGCACGAATTCGGAGAGGATGCGGAAGGCGGTCTCCATGCCGGAGAGGTCGGTGATCTGGCTGCCGATATGCACGTCGGTGCCTGTTACCTCGATGCCCGGGAGCTTGGCGGCGCGGGCATAGACCTCTCGCGCATGCACGATCGGGATGCCGAACTTGTTCTCGGACTTGCCGGTGGAAATCTTGGCGTGGGTGCCGGCGTCGACATCGGGATTGACGCGGAGCGAGATGCGCGCGGTCTTGCCCGTCTCGGTCGCCAGGCGCGACAGTAGCTCGAGCTCGGGCTCGGATTCGACGTTGAGACAGAGGATGTCGGCGGCGAGCGCGGCGCGCAGCTCTTGTTCGGTCTTGCCGACACCGGAGAACAGGATCTTATTCGGCGGAATGCCGGCGGCCAGCGCGCGCTTCAATTCACCACCGGAGACAACGTCGGCGCCGGCGCCCAGCTTGGCCAGCGTGCGCAGCACCGACTGGTTCGAGTTCGCCTTCATGGCGTAGCAGACCAGCACCTTCTCGCCGGCGAAGGCCTCGGTGAAGACGCGATAGTGCCGCTCCAGCGTCGCGGTCGAATAGCAATAGAACGGCGTGCCGACGGTTGCGGCCAGCTCGGACAGGTTCACCGCCTCGGCGTGCAGCACGCCGTTGCGATAGTCGAAATGGTTCATGACGCAGGCTCGGTTGTCCCGGCTTATTTCTTGCCGGGAGGTTCGTCCAGGAGCGGATCGAGAATGAACGGTTTCTTCCTGCCCTTGGCCGCCGCAGGCGCGGCATCCGCACCGTAGGTGGGATTGAACACGCTCGGCGTCCTCTGGGCCTCGGTCTCGGTGTCGGTTGGCGCAGCACCGTTGGCCGTGGGCGCGTTGGCGGTCGGCGGTAAATCCAGCGGGCCCTTGCGGCCGCAGCCGGCAAGCGCAAGCGCCGTCAGGCTCAAGACAATGATGGCCCACCCCGAGCCGGCCGGGCGAAACTTTGACGTCACGACGAAATCCCCACTACGCGGGGCGCACCATACAGAGATTGGCGCGCTCTGGCGAGAGCCGGATGACCATGAAACATAAGCGAAATTTTGCCCCTCAGCCCAATTTTCGCTCTTTTTCCAGCCGCTTCGCCCAGGCCTTGGCCTGCGACGCCACGTTCTTCGGCGCGGTGCCGCCGAAGCTGGTGCGGCTCTTCACCGACGATTCGACCGAGAGCACGCCGAGCACGTCCTTGGTGATTTTCGGCTCGATCGCCTGCATCTCCTTGAGCGGCAGCTCGTGCAGCGCGACGCCGCCCTCGGCGGCCTTGGCGACGATGCGGCCGGTGACGTGATGGGCTTCACGGAACGGCATTTTCAGCGTCCGCACCAGCCAGTCGGCAAGGTCGGTCGCGGTGGCATAGCCCTCGCCCGCAGCAAGCTTCATCTTGGCTTCGTCAGGCACGAGGTCGCGGACCATGCCGGTCATGGCGCGGATCGCCAGCGACAGCGCGGCAAAGCCCTCCATGGCGCCCTGCTTGTCCTCCTGCATGTCCTTTTGATAGGCGAGCGGCAGGCCCTTCATCACGATCAGGAGACCGTTGAGCGCGCCGATGACGCGGCCGGTCTTGGCGCGCACCAGCTCGGCGGCATCCGGATTGCGCTTCTGCGGCATGATCGAGGACCCAGTGGTGAACTTGTCGCTGAGCCGGATCATGCCGACCAGCGGCGAGGTCCAGATCACGATCTCCTCGGCAAAGCGCGACATGTGGACGGCACAGATCGAGGCGGCCGACAATGTCTCCAGCACGAAGTCGCGGTCGGAGACGGCATCGAGCGAGTTCGCCATCGGACGGTCGAAGCCAAGCGCCTTCGCGGTGGCGTGGCGGTCGATCGGGAACGAGGTGCCGGCCAGCGCGGCGGCGCCGAGCGGGGATTCATTGAGCCGCTTGCGCGCATCCTGGAAACGGCCGCGATCGCGCGCGGCCATCTCGACATAGGCGAGCAGATGATGGCCGAAGGTCACGGGCTGCGCGGTCTGCAGATGGGTGAAGCCGGGCATCACGGTGGCGGCATGCTCCAGCGCGCGATTGACCAGCGCGGCCTGGAACGCGGCGAGCGCCGCGTCGGTCTCGTCGAGAACATCGCGGACATAGAGACGGAAATCGGTCGCGACCTGGTCGTTGCGCGAGCGCGCGGTGTGCAGGCGGCCGGCGGCGGGGCCGATCAGCTCGGACAAGCGGCTCTCGACATTCATATGGATGTCCTCAAGCGCGCGCTTGAACTCGAAGCCGCCCTTGCCGATCTCTGACAAAATCGTGTCTAGACCCTTGCCGATATTTTTCGCATCAGAGCCCGTGATGATGCCCTGGCTGGCAAGCATCGCAGCGTGGGCCTTGGACGCGGCAATGTCCTGGGCGAAGAGGTGACGATCGACGTCGATGGAGACGTTGATCTCTTCCATGATCTCGTCGGGACGTTCCGAGAACCGGCCGCCCCACATCTTGTTGCTCATGATCCCCTGCTCACGCCTTGATTTGCCGCACGTTTGCTGGCCGCCGCCAGCCGTATTAAGAGGCCCCTGATAGCCATATCTGCGACCGGATGACAAACGATATGCTCGATAAGACGCCCTCCGCCACGCGCCGGGTCCCCCTCGTCATCGCCACCGTGGCGGTCGGAGGGCTGGCCGGCTTCGCCGCGCTGTACGGACTGGGCCTGGGCCGGTCGCCTGGCGGCGATCCGGCCTGCAAGCCGGCGGTTGCGACGGCGCAGAAAATCGCCCCCCTCGCCCACGGCGAGCTGGCGGCGCTGACCATGGCGAGCGCCCCCCTGAAGCTGCCCGACCTCGCCTTCGAGGACGCCGACGGCAAGCCGAAGAAGCTGTCCGATTTCCGCGGCAAGACGCTGCTGGTGAACCTCTGGGCCACCTGGTGCGTGCCATGCCGGAAGGAAATGCCGGCGCTGGACGAGCTCCACAGCAAGCTGTCGGGCCCGAATTTCGAGGTGGTGGCGATCAATATCGACACCCGCGACCCCGAGAAGCCGAAGACGTTCCTGAAAGAGGCCAATCTGACCAGGATCGGCTATTTCAGCGACCAAAAAGCAAAGGTTTTTCAAGATCTTAAGGCGATAGGCCGGGCGCTTGGCATGCCCACCTCCGTGCTGGTCGATCCGCAAGGCTGCGAGATTGCGACGATTGCGGGACCGGCGGAATGGGCGAGCGAGGACGCGCTCAAGCTGATCCGGGCGGCGACGGGCAAGGCCGCCGCGGCGCTCTAGGGATTTTTAGGCGGTGACGTTGAGATTGGCGCCGACGCCGGCACCGACATTGGCCAGCGAAGGCTGCCCGGCACCCATCAGCGTCAGGACGGTGGATTTCTCCATGTCCATGTTCTGCTTGGTCAGCGTCGCCGAGATATTCGACTGCAGCGCGCCTTGCTGAGCGGCCAGCATGGTGCTGACCATTGCCATCATGTCCATTACGCGAACCCTCTTACCGGCTGCAGCCTAGGCGCGAGGGGTTAATGAGACATGAATTGTCACAGGACCGTGGTGTGGCCTCTTGTCTGTGTCCCGGACGCGGCGCGGCACGAAGTGACGCACCGCAGAGCCGGGACCCATGCTTCAGCGTGCACGAGGCTTCTGGGCCCCGGCTCTGCAGCGCATCGCTGACGCGCTGCGCAGCGTCCGGGGCACGAAACCGCCTTAGCGCGTCGGAACCGGCTTGGCGCCGCGGTAATCGTAGAAGCCGCGCTGGGTCTTGCGGCCGAGCCAGCCGGCCTCGACATATTTCACCAGCAGCGGGCACGGGCGGTACTTGGAATCGGCCAGCCCCTCATGCAGCACCTGCATGATGGAGAGGCAGGTATCGAGGCCGATGAAATCAGCCAGCTCCAGCGGGCCCATCGGATGGTGGGCGCCGAGCTTCATGGCCGCGTCGATCGCCTCCACGTTGCCGACGCCTTCATACAGCGTGTAGATCGCCTCGTTGATCATCGGCAGCAGGATGCGGTTGACGATGAAGGCCGGGAAATCCTCGGAGACCGCGACCTGCTTGCCAAGCTTGGCAACGAATTCCTTGGACGCCTCGAAGGTCTGGTCGTCGGTGGCGATGCCGCGGATCAGCTCCACCAGCTCCATCAGCGGCACCGGATTCATGAAGTGAATGCCGATGAAGCGCTCGGGCCGGTCGGTGGCGGCGGCAAGCCGGGTGATCGAGATCGAGGAGGTATCGGAGGCGACGATTGCCTCGGGCTTCAGCACCGCGCAGAGCTCGTGGAAGATCTTGCGCTTGACCTCTTCCTTCTCGACCGCGGTCTCGATCACGAGGTCGCAGTCGGCGAGGTCGTCCAGCTTCTCGGCGGACGTGATGCGCGCCATCGCCTTGGCCTTGTCGTCCTCGGAGACGGCCTTCTTGGAGACCTGGCGCGCCAGATTGCCATTGATGGTGGCCATGCCCGACTTGAGGCGATCAGGCGAAACGTCGTTGAGCACCACGTCGAAGCCGGCCAGCGCCGCGACATGCGCGATGCCGTTGCCCATCTGACCCGCGCCGATCACGCCGACCTTCTTGATCACTGCCGCCATAATGTCATCCACCGGAACGGCGCGCGACGAGCGCGCCTGCTATCCCCCGAGCCGGGAGGTCTGATTTGATCAGAAGCTTGATTTAATCAGAACCCGGGCTCGAAACCTAGATTGGATCGCTTCCCCGGCGTGCCCCACGCCAAAGAAAACGCTTCAGAAATGAAACACCGGCCGGAGTTTATGCCTCCGGCCGGTGTTTTTGGCGTCTTTTACTTGCCAAGCTTGCCAAGTTCGGCCGTCAATTCCGGAACCGCCTGGTAGAGATCGGCGACCAGGCCGTAATCGGCAACCTGGAAGATCGGCGCGTCCTCGTCCTTGTTGATCGCGACGATCACCTTGGAGTCCTTCATGCCGGCCAGATGCTGGATCGCGCCGGAAATGCCGACGGCGACATAGAGCTCGGGCGCCACGACCTTGCCGGTCTGGCCGACCTGCCAGTCGTTCGGCGCATAGCCGGCGTCCACCGCCGCACGCGAGGCACCGACACCGGCCCCAAGCTTGTCGGCGAGCGGCTCGATGTACTTGGCAAAATTCTCGCGGCTCTGCATGGCGCGGCCACCGGAGACGATGATCTTGGCCGAGGTCAGTTCGGGACGATCGCTCTTGGCGACCTCCTCGCCGACGAAGGACGACAGGGCCGGATCGGCCGGCGC
>NZ_AJQF01000206.1:0-26160 GCF_000261705.1 Bradyrhizobium genomosp. III
ACCCTCGCCGGCTGCGGCGAAGGTCGAGGTCCGCACCGTGATGACCTTCTTGGCGTCCTTGGACTTCACGGTCTGGATGGCGTTGCCGGCATAGATCGGGCGCTCATAGGTGTCGGGGGCGACCACCTTGATGATTTCCGAGACCTGCATGACGTCGAGCAGGGCGGCGACGCGCGGCATCACGTTCTTGAAGCGCGAGGTCGCGGGCGCGACGATCGCATCATAGCCGGAGGCCAGCGAAACGATCAGCGCGGCCAGCGGCTCGGCGAGATCGTGCGCATAGAGCTCGCCATCGGCGAGCAGCACCTTCTTGACACCGGCAAGCTTGGCAGCGGCATCCGCCGCGGCCTTGGCGTTCTGGCCGGCAACGAGGACCTCGACGTCCGCGCCGAGCGCGGCAGCCGCGGTCAGGGCCTTGTTGGTCGCATCCTTGAGCGACGCATTGTCGTGTTCGGCAATCAGCAGCGTCGTCATCAGAGCACCCCGGCTTCGTTCTTGAGTTTCGACACCAGCTCGGCGACGTCCTTGACCTTGACGCCCGCCTTGCGGCCGGCCGGCTCCGTCGTCTTGACGACCTCGAGACGCGGAGCGACGTCGACGCCGTAATCGGCCACGGTCTTGTCCGCGATCGGCTTCTTCTTGGCCTTCATGATATTCGGCAGCGAGGCATAGCGCGGCTCGTTGAGACGCAGATCGGTGGTGACGATCGTCGGTCCCTTCAGCTTCACGGTCTGGAGACCGCCGTCGACTTCGCGGGTGACCTTGAAGTCAGAACCTTCGACCTCGAGCTTCGAGGCGAAGGTCGCCTGCGACCAGCCGAGCAGCGCAGCCAGCATCTGGCCGGTCTGGTTGCTGTCGTCGTCGATCGCCTGCTTGCCGAGAATGATCAGGCCCGGCTGCTCTTCTTCGGCAACCTTCTTCAGGATCTTGGCGACCGCGAGCGGCTCGACGGTGCCCTCGGCCTTCACCAGGATGCCGCGATCGGCGCCCATGGCAAGACCCGTGCGGATCGTCTCCGACGCCTGCGCAGGTCCAATCGAAACCACCACGACTTCGGTCGCCTTGCCGGCTTCCTTCAGGCGCAGCGCTTCTTCGACCGCGATTTCGTCGAACGGGTTCATCGACATCTTGACGTTGGCGAGTTCAACGCCCGATCCATCGCCCTTGACGCGGACCTTGACGTTGTAATCGACCACCCGCTTTACCGGCACTAAGACCTTCATCGATCCTCTTTCACTCAATTTAGGAGGGGGGTTATCAACTGGCGCGGAACCTAAAGGCCCGATCTGCCCCGGTCAACGCGCGAACGGGCCTAATTTTAGCCCTCTGAAATGCGAGAGCTCGATGGGTCAGCGGTTCTGGCCCGGAACCCAGAGCACGTCGCCGGCGCCATTCCCGTTGGCGGCTCGGCTGGCCACGAACAGGAAGTCCGACAGGCGGTTCATATATTGGATGCCAGCTGCACTGACCTGCTCCCCGGGTCGGGCCGCCAGTTCCACGATCACCCGTTCCGCCCTGCGGCATATCGTGCGCGCCACATGGAGATGAGCAGCAGCCGGCGTGCCGCCGGGAAGCACGAAGGAGGTCAGCGGCGCGAGCTTGTCGTTGAGCGCATCGATGTCGCGCTCGAGCCGTTCGACCTGGCTCGCCACCACCCGCAGGCGCTCGGCTTTGCCGTCACGTTCCGGAACCGCAAGGTCGGCGCCGAGATCGAACAGATCGTTCTGGATGCGGCCCAGCATCGCGTGGAGCTCGGGCGCATCCTGGGTATGGAGCCGCACCACGCCGATCGCAGCATTGGTTTCGTCGACCGTGCCATAGGCCTCGATACGCAGATCGTATTTTGGGCGGCGCTCGCCCGAGCCGAGGGCCGTCGTGCCGTCGTCACCGGTCTTCGTGTAGATGCGATTCAGTACGACCATAGAGGCCTCTTAATTTTGGGCATGATCTCGTCGGAAAACCGCTTCACACTTTGCGCTAACGCGGCCCTTCGGGTCCGGATCATGCCTTACCGCCCCATCGCCCAGACCGCGAGCATTGCGATGACGATCGCCACGAACTGAAGCAGCACGCGCCAGCGCATCAGCTTCTGCGAGGTATTGGGCGAGCCGCCGCGCATCATGTTGATGAGCCCGAGCAGCAGCACCAACGCCACGGCGCCGGCTGCCGCCGGCAGGATGAAAGTCGTCAGGAGAGATGCCATTGGGGGGTGATAACACCGTGCGCGCCGGTCCGCCATGGTGCCGCGGCAGCCTCCGGCGTCCTTCCGGGCGATGCGAAGCGTCGAGCCAGGAATCCGTCGGGCCACCCCTACTGCGGCGAAATGGATTCTCAGATGCGCAATTGCGCATCATAGCTCGCGCTGCGCGCGCCCCGGAATGACAGCGAGGCGCTTCGCGAACTGGCTTTTGGGGCAAGAATATCAGATGGTAGCGCGATGATTTCCGATTTGCGCCCATTGCCTATTCTCCTGATCTCTCCCTACGTGCAGGGAGAGCGAGCAGCGGTGTAGGTGCCACGTGAAAGCCATCCGCTACATTTACTGCGTCTTGGAGGATGCGTTCTACACGTTCCTGGCCGACGACGGCTGGGCGATCGCGAGCCACATCGCCCTGTCGACGCTGATGGCGTTGTTCCCGTTCCTGATCGTGCTGACCTCACTCGCGGGCTTCTTCGGCTCCAAGGAACTCGCCGACCAGGCCGCCAGCCTAATGCTGCAGATCTGGCCGAAGCAGGTCGCCGATTCGATCTCGGGCGAGGTGCATGACGTGCTGACCACGACCCGCACCGGCATTCTGACGATCGGCGCGGCGCTGTCGGTCTATTTCGCCTCCAACGGCGTCGAGGCCCTCCGGGTCGCACTCAATCGCGCCTATGCGGTGGTGGAGATGCGGCGCTGGTACTGGCTGCGTCTGGAATCGATTGTCTACACGCTGATTGCGGCCTTCACCGCGCTCGCCATGGCGTTCCTGATCGTGCTCGGTCCGCTCTTGATCGAGGCGGCGCGGCGCCACATCCCGCTGTTCGTCGAGTCCAACGAAAGCATCCTCACCTGGCTGCGCTACGGCATCACGATCGGTGCGCTGGTGGTGGCGCTGATCATCCTGCACGTCTGGCTGCCGGCGGGACGGCGCGGCTTCCTCCAGATCCTGCCCGGCATCGTCTTCACCATCGTGGCGTCGCTGATCTCCGGCATCGTGTTCGGGCAATATCTGGCGCGCTTCGCCAACAATTACGTGACGATGTATGCGGGGCTCGCCTCGGTGATCATCGCGCTGGTGTTCCTGTATTTCATCGCCGCGATCTTCGTTTACGGCGGCGAGCTCAATGCCGCGATCATCAAGTCACGGCTTCCTCACGGCGTGTCGCTTCAAGCAGCGCAGTCGCTAAAGCCCGCGGAGACACAGGCTTGACCAGGAAGGCGTCGGCGCCGGCCTCGCGCGAGGCCGCCTCGTCCTCGCCGCGACCGGACACCCCGATGATCGGGATCCGAGCCAGCGGCGCCTGCATGGTGCGGATCCGCCTGATGGCCTCGACGCCGTCGATGCCGGGCAGCACCATATCCATCAGCACCGCATCGAACGCGCCTTGCGCCAGCCGGCCGACGGCATCCTCGCCGCGCCCGATGAACTCGGCATGATGGCCGAGCTCGGTCAAAATCGTGTTGAGCACGACGCGGCCGAACGGATTGTCCTCGACGCTGAGGACGCGCAGCGCCGCGACCGCATCCGCCTCGGTCTCGCCCTTCGCCTTGCGGGATTTGCTGGGGCCCGCCGCATCGAGCGACACCGTCAGCGTAAAGGTGGCGCCGCCGCCGCGGCGCGGTGCGACGGTGATGTCGCCGCCCATCGCGCGCGCCAATTGCTTGACCGAGGACAGCCCTAAGCCGGCGCCGCCGAAGCGCGAGGCAATGGTGACATTGGCCTGGGTGAACGGGCGGAACAGCCGCTTGATCTCGGCCATGGTCAGACCGATGCCGCTGTCGGACACCGCGAAGGCGACGCCGACCCTGCCCTTCTCTTTTGACTTGCCCTTTGCCTTGCCCTTGGCAGGACGCCAGGGCGCGACCTCGAGCGCCACGCCGCCCTGGTCGGTGAACTTCACGGCATTGTCGATCAGGTTCTCGAGCGCGGCGCGCAGGCGGACGGGATCGCCGACCACGAGGCCGGGGAGCTTGTCGGAGATCTCGACCTGGGCCTGGAGACCCTTGGCCGCGGCACGCCCGGCCAGTGAATCGCCGGCGCTGCGGGCGAGCGTGCGGAGATCGAACAGGTCCTGCCGCAGCGTACTTCCGGCCTTGCTGGCGCCCTTGCCGGTTCTGGCGGCATCCACGAACAGCGTGGCAAGGCTCGCCAGATGCTCGGCACCGGCCTTGATGGTGTCGGCCCAGCGCCGTTCCCGCTCGCCGAGATCGGAGGTCGCCAGCAGGTCGCTGATCGCCAGGATGCCGGTCAGGGGGGTGCGGACCTCATGGGCAAAGGCGGCGAGCGCCGCCTGGACGACATCCGGCGCGACCGTCTTGGTGCTACGCTTGCGCAACCCGCCGGTCGTCCCGGACCGCTTCCGAGGCGGTCGCCTGGACGTCCGCGTGGTGCGCGCTGGGCGCTTTTTCGCCGCCATAAATCCCCTTCGAAGTGTCCCCTTCGAACCCCGGGCTGTCGGCCAAGCATGGCACGGCGGAACCCCCGGAGTCACGGCGGCGTTTCGCTAACCCCCAGAGAAACTTAACCTAATCCCACCAGCCGACGGATGCCGGCAGGCGTGATGCCGGCCGCACGCAAGGCGTGAAGACCGGTCGAGCCGCTCGATTTCGACAGCTTCCGCCCCTCGCTGTCGCAAATCAGCCGGTGATGACGGTAGGCGGGTTCGGGCAGGCTGAGCAGGACCTGGAGCAGGCGGTGGACGGCGGTGGCGTGAAACAAGTCCTGGCCGCGCACGATCTCGCTGACGCCCTGAAGCGCATCGTCGACGACGACGGACAGGTGGTAGCTGGTCGGTGTCTCCTTGCGCGCCAGGATAACGTCACCCCAGGCCTCGGGCCGCGCCGGGACGGTGCCGTGCTCGCCATCGGGCCCCTCGCCCAGCTCATTCCAGGTCAGGCCGCCGACGCGCCGACAGGCGACCGCCATGTCGAGCCGCAGCGCGTAGGGCGCGCCGCTGTCGATTAGGCGCGCCCGCGCGTCAGCAGGCAGCGATTTGGACTCGCCGGGATAAAGCGGCGCGCCGTCGGGATCACGCGGCCACGGGCCATCCGCCTCGCGCGCGGAAACGAGCTTTGCGATCTCGGCGCGGCTTTCGAAGGCGGGATAGACGAGCCCAAGCGCCGACAGCTTGTCCAGCGCGGCACGATAGTCGGCGAGATGCTCCGACTGTCGCCGCACCGGTGTCTCCCAATCAATTCCGAGCCAGGCCAGATCCTCGTAGACCGCCGCCTCGAATTCCGGCCGGCAGCGCGTCGTGTCGATGTCCTCGATCCGCAGCAACAACCGCGCACCGGTCTTAAGCGCCCGATCGAAGTTGAGCAGCGCGGAATACGCGTGGCCGAGATGGAGATGGCCGTTCGGGCTGGGGGCAAATCGGAAAACGGGTGGCATCAGACAAGCCGGAACGGAAGAACGGCACCGCTCTCCCGCTCGAGGCGCTCCACCACGCCGCGGTAAAACTGTTCTGTCCGATGGATCATCTCTTCCGATGCACTTGGTCCACTACCCTCGAAGAGACCGCGCGCAAGCTCGAACTCCGTATCGAGGAAGTTGGCCACGATCCGCGGCAGAGGTGCGGAGCCGAGTTCGTGCGTGATCGATTTCCGGGCCATGAGCTCGACGACCTCCGATTTCAGTTCGCTCGGCGGGTCGCACTCCTCCATGAGGGTGGGAAAATGCATCGGCGCGACGGCTTCGGCTGGACGCATGCGCAGCCATCGCAAAGCGGCGGCGGGCCGAAGTGCATAGAAGATCTTTTTTTGCGCGACATTCGTCCCGTCGCCGAAATAGACGCGCCGCTGACGCTCGCCGAGATGAAGATAGTGGCGACACACGGCCTCCCGGCTCGCGGCCTCTCTGGCAAACGCCAGAAACTCGTCGCGAAACCACCCCTGCCCCCTGTAAACGACGGGCGAGCACAGCCACTCCACGATCACCGCATTACCCTTCAGCAGGAGTTGCAGCGCCTTGCGTAAATCCCATCCATTGGCATCGAGATCCCCCTCGAACGGGAGCTCTATCACGTCGCGACTTACCCAAGGCGTAATGTGATCGACCGCGCGACGCACATACACAAAACGGCAGTCATAGTCGCTGTCTGGAGAGGCGAAACCCCAGGCCCGGCTGCCGCTTTCGATGGCCAGCGGCAGGAAGACGCGATGTTCGTCGATGACGCGATCCAGCATGGCATCGATCAGGGCGACTTTCTCGCCGTCCATCTCCACAGGAATACTTCTCAAAGTCATCGAACGCTTCCGGGATTCCGATAGTATGGTCTTAATCTTATCGTCCCAAGCCGTCCACAGGACGCCAAATCCGCATCGCGGCGAGCCGATGACGTCATGACCATCCATCTCGAATCCCAGTCCGATCTCGAAGAGGCCGTCCACGCGCTGATCAAGCGTGACCCGCGCCTCAAACCCGTGTTCGAGATCGCGGGCATGCCGGCGCTGCGGCGGCGCGAGCCGGGTTTTGCGGGCCTTGCCCACATCGTCTGCGGCCAGCAACTCTCGACCGCGAGCGCGGCGGCAATCTGGGGACGGTTGTCGGCCGCCTTCGATCCGTTCGACCACGACGCGGTGCGCCGGGCCCGCACTGACCGGCTCGGGCGGCTCGGCCTGTCGGCTGCCAAGATCAAGACGCTGAAGCATCTCGCCCGCGAGATCGGCGCGCAGCGACTGAACCTCGACGTGCTCGCCGAGGAGGATGCCGACGCCGCGCATCACACGCTGATCGCGCTGCCCGGCATCGGCCCCTGGACCGCGGACGTCTACCTCCTGTTCTGCCTCGGCCATGGCGATGCCTGGCCCGCCGGCGATCTCGCCGTGCAGGAGGCCATCAAGGTCGGCCTCGGCCTTCAGGCGCGGCCGACGGAGAAGCAGATGGCGCCGCTCGCCGAGCCCTGGCGTCCGCTGCGCGGCGCGGCGGCGCATCTGTGGTGGAGCTATTATCGCGCGGTGAAGAAGCGCGAGGGCGTGCTCGCCGGCTCGGGCTAAAGCGCGACGCGATTAGGATGAAACGTCATCGCGCTTTTCGGAAAACCGCTGCGCACTTTCCCGGATCATGCTTTAGCCCCGCAGCCTCGCGCGGTCGGCCCGGGCGCATTCGGCGACGAAATCCACGACAGCACGCACCGCCGGAAGCTCGACGAGGTCGGGATGGGCCAGCAGCCACAGGTCCGCCACGCTGGCGAGCTTTTGCGGGGCGACGCGTACGAGGTCGGGATAGCTTTCTGCGACGAAGCAGGAGAGCGCCGAGATGCCAATCCCGGCGCGGACCGCCGCCAGCATGTCCCCCTGGGAAGAGCAGCGCATCACCACCCTGGCCTGCCGGGTGACGACGTCGCTCCAGCGCGCAAGCTGTGCATTCGACGCCTGGTCGGCGAAGCCGACGACGCTATGCTCCTTCCACTCGCCGCGCCGTTCAGGCAAGGACCGCCCCGCGGCATAATCGCGCGAGGCGTAGAATCCGGTCCCAAGGCGGCCGATCTTGCGACCGACCAGGTTTTCCTCGCCGCTGTCGAAAGGCCGCAGCACCACGTCCGCCTCACGCCGACGCACGCTCGCCGGAAACGGGTGGGTGATGATCTCGAGCTGGACATGGTCATGCGCACGCAGGAAGGCGGGCAGGCGCGGCATCAGCCAATGCGAGGCCAGCGTCGCGCCGATCGAAAGCTTGACGATGCCGCGCGCCTTATGTCCCCCGGCCGCGACCGCGGTCTCGGCCCGCAGCGCCGCCGCCGCCATGGCCTCGGCGTGCTCGCGCAATGTCCGTCCATCCGCGGTCAGTGCCAGGCCGTCGGCGGCGCGCGCCAGCAACCTGGTGCCGAGCTGGGCTTCCAGCGCCGCGATCTTGCGACTGACGGTCGGATGGCTGGTGTGCAGCCGGCGGGCGGCCGCGGTGAAGCTTCCGGTATCGGCGACCGCGACGAAGGTCTTGCAGAGATCCCAGTCCAATCGGCTCCCCCCGTTCATATCTGAAAGGCTATCCGTTCATTATTGAACGACCGGAGGGCGCCGTCCAACCTTATAGTGGGTTCAAATCCGCGACACGGGCGGCAATCGCCCGCGCGACAATCAACACGGAAACGCCTCGTCATCCGCCCGCCGGCGGGGCCGCGTTTTCAGGGAGGACATGATGGCGCTGCCCGCTCTCTTGAAGGATTCGCTCGCGCTGCCGGTGGTGGGCTCGCCGCTCTTCATCGTCTCCGGACCGGAGCTGGTGATCGCCCAGTGCAAGGCGGGCGTCGTCGGCTCGTTTCCGGCGCTCAACGCCCGTCCGGTCGAGAAGCTGGACGCGTGGTTGAGCCGCATCGAGGACGAGCTCGGGCAATACAAATCGCTCAATCCGGGCAAAAAGGTCGCGCCCTACGCGGTCAACCAGATCTGCCACGCCTCCAACGACCGCCTGATGAAGGACATGGAGACCTGCGTGAAACATCGCGTCCCCATCATCATCACCTCGCTGCGGCCGCCGGCGGAGATCGTCGAGGCCGCGCATTCCTATGGCGGGCTGGTGTTCCACGACGTCATCAACGTCAAGCATGCGCGGAAAGCGGCCGAGCACGGCGTCGACGGCCTGATCCTGGTCTGCGCGGGCGCCGGCGGGCATGCCGGAACGCTCTCGCCCTTCGCGCTGGTGCGCGAGGTCAAGCAATGGTTCAAGGGCACGATCCTGCTGTCGGGCGCGATCAGCGACGGCTTCGGCATCGCCTCCGCGCTGACGCTTGGCGCCGACCTAGCTTATATGGGCACGCGTTTCATCGCGACCAGGGAAGCCAACGCCGACGAAGCCTACAAGTCCGCGCTGACGCAGCATGCCGCGCACGACATCGTCTACACCAACCTCTTTACCGGCGTGCACGGCAACTATCTCGGCCCCTCCATCGCCGCCGCGGGGTTAGATCCGGACAATCTGCCGATGGCCGACAAGACGAAGATGAATTTCGGCTCAGGCGGCAACACGAAATCAAAGGCGTGGCGCGACATCTGGGGTTCGGGCCAGGGCATCGGCCAGATCACCGATGCGCCTGCCGTCGCCGACCTGGTCGACCGGATGAAGGCGGAGTTCGATCAGGCCCGGCAGGATTTCCTGCTCCGCGCCAGCGCCTGACGTCTCGGACTACAAGAAAAAAACGGGAGGACACCATGAAGCTCGCAGCCGCATTGATCGGCATGTCGTTGCTGACGCTCGGCGCCGGCAGCGCCCGCGCCGAAGGCAGCGCCGAGATCCGCATCGGGCAGACCCTGCCCTATAGCGGCCCGGCCTCCGGCTTCGGCGCGATCGGGCGGACGCAGGAAGCGTTCTTCGACAAGATCAATGCCGATGGCGGCATCAACGGCCGCAAGGTCAAGTTCATCACGCTGGACGACGCCTATTCGCCGCCGAAGACGGTCGAGCAGACCCGCAAGCTGGTCGAGCAGGACGAGGTGCTGATGATGTTCGGCTCGCTCGGCACCGCTACCAACAGCGCGGTGCAGCGTTATCTCAACGCCAAGAAGGTGCCGCAGCTGTTCGTGCTCTCGGGCGCCACCAAATGGGCCGAGCCGCAGAAGAATCCGTGGACGATGCCGGGGATGGCGGCCTACGAATCCGAGGGCGTGGTCTATGCCAAATACATCTTGCAGACCAAGCCCGACGCCAGGATCGCGATCCTGGCACAGAACGACGATTTCGGTCGCGACTATGTCGCAGGCTTCAAGCGCGCGCTCGGGGCCAAGGCGGCCGGCATGATCATCGCCGAACAGACCTACGAGACCAGCGCGCCGACGATCAGCTCGCAGCTCTCGACCCTGAAGGCCTCGGGCGCCAACGTGCTGTTCGGCGTCGTACTCGGAAAATTCACCTCGCAGATGGTCAAGGGCGTGGCCGAGATCGGCTGGAAGCCCGAACTGTTCTTCGTGCCGACCTCGGCTTCGTCGATTTCGTTCCTGGAGCCGGCCGGGCTCGACAACGCGGTCGGCCTGATCTCGTCGAGCAACCAGAAGGACACGATGGACCCGCAATGGGCCGACGATCCCGGCGTGAAGGAGTATTTTGCCTTCATGAAGCAATACCTGCCAAACGCCGACCTTTCCAACTCCAACTACGCGGCCGGCTACCACTATGCGACGCTGCTGATGACGGTGCTGAGGGCGTGCAAGGAAGACGTCAGCCGCGACAACATCATGCGCCAGGCGGCCTCGCTGAAGGAGGTGAAGCTGCCGCTGCTGCTGCCGGGAATCTCGGTTACGACCGGTGCCGACGATTATCTGCCGTTCCAGCAGCTTCAGCTCCGCCGCTTCAACGGCAAGAGCTGGGTCGGCTTCGGCGACGTGCTGGACGATCGCTAGGCTCGTGCGGGACAAGGACACGCCATGATCATCAGCGGCGAGCGCCGGATCAGCTATGACGAGATCCAGTCACGCATCAGGCGGGCGGCAAGCGGGTTTCGCGCCCTGGGCCTTGCCGAGGCCGCGCCGGTTGCGATGATGCTGCGCAACGACTTCGCCCTGTTCGAGGTGGTTGCGGCCTCCGCCGCCCTCGGCAGCCCGGTGGTGCCGATCAACTGGCATCTCAAGGCCGAGGAGGTCCGCTACATCCTGACCGACAGCGGCGCGAAGATCCTGGTCTGCCACGCCGACCTGCTGCCGCAGATTCGTGACGGCGTGGCGCCGGATGTCCGCCTTCTCGAGGTCGCGACGCCGCCCGAGCTGGCGGCGACCTTCGCCATTGCCCCGGAGCTGACCGCGGTCCCGCCCGGACTGACCGATTGGGAGCGCTGGCGCGACGGCCATACCGAAACCCAGGAACCGCCGCGCCGGGCCGCGGCAATGATCTACACCTCGGGCACGACCGGGATGCCGAAGGGCGTGCGGCGCATGCCGATGCAGCCCGAGCAGGCGGCCGCTTCCGAACGTGTCGGCGCGATCGCCTATGGCATCAAGCCGCGGGACAACCAAATCGTGCTGATCAACGGGCCGATGTATCACTCGGCGCCGCATTCCTACGGCATGATGGCGTTCCGCAACGGCTGCACCATCGTCCTCCAGCCGCGGTTCGATGCGGAGGAGCTGCTGGCACTGATCGAGCGTCACCGCGTGACGCACATCCACATGGTTCCGACGATGTTCGTGCGGCTGCTGCGGCTCCCCGAGACGGTCAGGCGGCGCTACGACCTGTCGTCGCTGCGCTTCGTCGTGCACGGGGCTGCGCCCTGCCCGCCCGAGGTGAAGAAGGCGATGATCGATTGGTGGGGGCCGGTCATCAACGAGTATTTCGGCTCGACCGAGACCGGGATCCCGGTGTGGCACTCTGCCGAGGAGGCGCTGAAGAAGCCCGGCACCGTCGGCCGCGCCATCGAAGGCGGCATCGTCAGTATCTTCCGCGACGACGGCAGCGCGTGCAACGCCAACGAGGTCGGCGAAATCTACATGCGCCAGACGGCGGTGCCCGATTTCGATTATCACGGCAAGGCGCAGGCGCGCGCCGAGGCGGGGCGCGACGGCCTCGTCAGCGTCGGCGACGTCGGCTATCTCGACGAGGACGGCTATCTGTTTCTGTGCGACCGCAAGCGCGACATGGTGATATCAGGCGGCGTCAACATCTATCCCGCCGAGATCGAGAACGCGCTGATCGGCATGCCCGGAGTGCGCGATTGCGCCGTGTTCGGCATTCCCGACCCGGAATATGGCGAGCGGCTATGTGCCTGCATCGAGCCCGACACCGGCGACCAGCTCTCCGCCGCCGCAGTGCAGGCTTTTCTGCGCGAGCGGCTGGCGAACTTCAAGGTGCCGAAGGAGATCCGGTTCCTGGATGCGCTGCCCCGGGAGGCGACCGGAAAGATCTTCAAACGCAAGCTGCGCGATCCCTATTGGACCGGCCGGGGTCCGGGCGGCGCTTAAACCTTCTCCGGCCGGCGTCCGTGCGAGCGGAATACCAGGCCATATTCCACCCGAGCAGGGCTGCATGTCTGCCTCGCTCGGGTCCGCAGCTTTTGGCGGGCGAGGAAACCGTATAGCGTCCGATCTCAGAGGAAACGCCGCGAAAGACGGCCAAGAGGTCGCGCATGCTCGACAAGACCAAGGATCTATCCGCCTGCGCCCAGGCCTGGCTCGATGAATTCGAGCGCGCGCTGGGCAGGCCCGATCCCGCCACGCTGGACCGCCTCCTCCTCGCCGACAGCTTCTGGCGCGACGTGCTGGCGCTGAGCTGGAACCTGCAAACGATCGCCGGCCGCGAGATGATTGCGCAAGCGCTGGCCGCGCTCGCGCCCGAGGCGGCACCGACCAGCTTCAGAATCGCGCCGAACCGCGCGCCGCCGCGCTGGGTGACGCGTGCCGGCACCAACACCATCGAAGCGATCTTCACGTTCGAAACCGCGACCGGCCGTGGCAGCGGCATCCTGCGGCTCATTCCCGACAAGACCGACGGCGACCGCCTGAAGGCCTGGACGCTGCTCACCGCGCTCGACGAGCTCAAGGGATTCGAGGAGCAGCTCGGCACGTCGCGACCGCGCGGCCAGGCCTATTCCCGCGATTTCCGCGGGCCGAACTGGCTGGATTTGCGCAGCGCCTCGCGCGACTATGCCGATCGCGATCCGGCCGTGCTGGTGGTCGGCGGCGGCCAAGCCGGGCTCGCGATAGCAGCCCGGCTGAAGCAGTTGAAGGTCGACGCGCTGATCGTCGATCGCGAGATGCGGATCGGCGACAATTGGCGCAAGCGCTATCATGCGCTCACCCTGCACAACCAGGTGCAGGTCAATCACCTCCCCTACATGCCGTTTCCGCCGAACTGGCCGGTCTATATCCCCAAGGACAAGCTCGCCAACTGGTTCGAGGCTTACGTCGATGCGATGGAGCTGAACTTCTGGGCCGGCACCGAGTTCGAAAGCGGCGCCTATGATGAGGTCGAGGGCCACTGGACCGTCACGCTGCGCCGTGCCGACGGCAGCAGGCGCACCATGCATCCGCGCCACGTGATCATGGCGACCGGCGTCAGCGGCATCGCCAATGTTCCGGCCATTCCGACGCTCGACAATTTCAAGGGAACGCTGCTGCATTCCAGCCGCTATGAGGACGGCGAGACCTGGACAGGCAAGCGCGCGATCGTCATCGGCACCGGCAACAGCGGCCACGACATCGCGCAGGATCTGTATTCCAGCGGCGCCGAGGTGACGCTGGTGCAGCGCGCAGCCACGCTGGTCACCAATATCGAGCCGTCGGCGCAGCTCGCTTATGCGACCTACAACGAAGGCACGCTCGAGGACAACGACCTGATCGCGGCCTCGATGCCGACGCCGCTGGCGAAGAAGACGCATGTGATGCTGACGGAGCAGTCGAAGCAGCTCGACAAGGAGCTGCTCGACGGCCTCTCGCGCGTCGGCTTCAAGCTCGACTTCGGCGAGGCCGGCACCGGCTGGCAGTTCAAATACCTCACCCGCGGCGGCGGCTATTATTTCAACGTCGGCTGCTCCAACCTGATCGTCGAGGGCGCGATCAAGCTCAGGCAGTTTGCCGACATCGAGGGCTTTGTACCCGAGGGGGCGCGGATGAAGGACGGCACGCTGCTTCCCGCCGATCTCATCGTGCTCTCCACCGGCTACAAGCCGCAGGAATATCTGGTGCGAAAGCTGTTTGGCGAGGCCATCGCCGACCGCGTCGGCCCGATCTGGGGCTTTGGCGACGGTCTTGAGCTGCGCAACATGTATGCGCGCACCAGGCAGCCGGGGCTCTGGTTCATCGCCGGCAGCCTCGCGCAGTGCCGGATCAACTCGAAATACCTCGCGCTCCAGATCAAAGCGATCGAGGAAGGGATTTTGGGACGGGCATAACGACAATCGTCATTCCGGGGCGCGCGTCAACGCGAACTATGATGCGCAATTGAGCATCTGAGAATCCATCTATCCGCGGAATATGCAGCACAATGGAGTCCGGGGCTCACGCTTCGCGTGCCCCGGAATGACAGGAGGACAGATTCATGCCAGCCATTCTCGGCAGCGGCGAGCACCGCTACCGCGTCGTCGACAATTTCGCGAAACTGCCCGAAGGCTGGCAGCTCACCGACGTCGCCGCGGTCGCGGTCGACAGCAAGGATCGTGTCTACGTCTTCAACCGCGGTGCCCACCCGATGGTGGTGCTCGACCGCGAGGGCAATTTCCTGCGCAGCTGGGGCGAAGGGCTGTTCTCGCGCGCGCACGGCCTTCACATCGACGCCGACGACAATCTCTACTGCACCGATGACGGCGACCACACCGTGCGCAAATGCACCACGGACGGCAAGGTGCTGCTGACGATCGGCATCCCCGAGAAGCCGGCGCCGTTCATGAGCGGCGAGCCCTTCCACCGCTGCACCCACACCGCGCTGTCGCCGAAGGGCGAGATCTACGTCTCCGACGGCTATGGCAATGCGCGCGTGCACAAATTCACGCCGGACGGCAAGCTGCTCAAGAGCTGGGGCGAGCCCGGCACCGATCCCGGCCAGTTCAACATCGTGCACAATATTGCCACCGATGCAGATGGCTGGGTCTATGTCGCCGACCGCGAGAACCACCGCGTCCAGGTGTTCAATGGCGAGGGCAAATACGAGACGCAGTGGAACAATTTGCATCGGCCCTGCGCGCTGTGCCGTTGCGGCGGGGCCAGGAGCCCGACCTTCGTGATCGGCGAGCTCGGCCCGGGCCTTGCCATCAACCGCAAGGTGCCCAATCTCGGGCCGCGGCTGTCGATCGTGGACGCCAAGGGCAAGCGCATCGCGCGCCTCGGCGGCGAGGAAGGGCCGGGTGCTGCGAGCGGAAAGTTCCTGGCGCCCCACGGCATCGCGCTGGATTCCAGGGGCGACATCTATGTCGGCGAGGTCGGCGTCACCAACTGGGACACCAGCTTTCCCGATGAGGAGATGCCGGCCGCAGTGCGCGCGACCCGGTGCTTGCAGAAGCTGGAGCGGGTACGGGAGTAGCTGCCGCGGCAGACCACGACGCGCTGGTCACGGCAGTTCCGCACCAGCCGCGTACCTCCCCAAATCGCGGCTTTTTGAGCACCTTCGCCACCCCGGCGCCGCATTGCTTGCACTTGAATAAGTCGCTCAGCGGGCTTCACAATCCCGTCACGCTGCATGTAGTATGTCAGTACATGCTGCTTCGCAGCGTATATTGGAGGCCGGGAGCGTTACTTGAACGCACATGTCTCGCAAGGCAGTTGGCCGGTGTTGGTGCTGAATGCGGACTTCCGGCCGCTGAGTTACTACCCGCTGTCTCTTTGGTCGTGGCAGGACGCGATCAAGGCAGTGTTCCTCGATCGCGTCAACATCGTCGCACATTACGATCAGGCGGTTCATAGCCCCACGCTGCAAATGCAGCTGCCGAGCGTCGTCTCGCTCAAATCCTTCGTCAAGCCGACCACCCATCCGGCCTTCACCCGGTTCAACGTCTTCCTGCGCGACCGTTTCGCCTGCCAATATTGCGGCTCGCCCGAAGACCTGACCTTCGATCACATCATCCCGCGCAGCAAGGGCGGCCAGACCACCTGGGAGAACGTGGTCGCGGCATGCTCGCCGTGTAACCTGCGCAAGGGCAATCTCACGCCGGTGCAGGCAAAAATGTTTCCGCGCCAGCATGCCTTCGCCCCGACCGTGCACCAGCTCCACCGCAACGGCCGCCTGTTCCCGCCGAACTATCTGCATGATAGTTGGCTGGACTATCTGTACTGGGATACGGAGCTGGATCCGTAGGGTGTGGTCTCACCCCCCGATCGCGTTCCGTGCCACCACGTCGCGATAGAACGCCGCGCTCAGCTTCGGCACCCTTGCCTGGGTCTCGAAATCGACCCGGTACAGGCCGAAGCGCTTGCCGTAGCCGAAGATCCATTCGAAATTGTCCATCAGGCTCCAGAGGAAGTAGCCGCGGATCGGCACGCCCTCGGCGGTCGCGCGCTGCATCTGGGACAGGTAATTGCGCAGGAACATGATGCGGTCGAGGTCGTAGACCTGGCCGTCGGCAGAGATCTTGTCCTCGGACGAGGTGCCGTTCTCGCTGATGTAGATATTCTCGATGTTCCAGATCTTTGCCGCAAGGCGCGGCGCCCAGTAGATCACTTCCGGGCCGACCCGCAGCCAATCCGAATTCATGTGCGGGAACGAGGTGGGGAACGGCAGCACGTGGAAGCCGGGCGCGCGGTCGGAAGCCGTGACGTAATATTGCGGCGCGTAGATGTTGAGGCCGACGAAATCGTTCGGCGCGCCGATGATCTTCAATTCCTCGGCGGTGAATTTCGGCGCGTCCGCGCCGGCATAGGCCAAAAAGCCCTCGGTGTATTTGCCCTCCAGCACCACGCCGAGGAAGCCGGCGTTGAGCTCGCGCGTCGCGATCTCGGCGGCGCGGATGTTTTCCGGCGTCGGAATCGCCGGCACACAGGCGGCGATGTTCTCGGCCGGGCCGACGCGGGTGCCGGCGCGGCCCGCGGCGCGGATCGCCTGCACGGCAAGCCCGTGCGCCAAGGCGACGTGATGGCGCGCCTGGTTGAGCTGCGCGGTCGGCAGCTTGAGACCGGGCGCATCGATGCCCCAGCCATAGCCGAAATTCACGAAACGCCCGACCTCGTTCACGGTGAAGACGTTCTTCACGCGATCGGTCAGGCGAGCGGCGACATGCGCAGCGTAGTCAGCAAAAGCCTTCGACGTGTCGCTCGACGACCAGCCCCCGACGCGGTCCTGGAGTGCCTGCGGCAAGTCCCAATGGTAGAGCGTCGCGTAAGGCTCGATGCCGTTCGCGAGCAGTTCGTCGACGAGGCGGTCGTAGAAGTCGAGGCCCTCAGGATTGGGCTGGCCAAAACCTTCCGGAAACACGCGCGGCCATGCGATCGAGAAACGGTAGGCCTTGACGCCGAGCGCCTTGATCAGCGCGACGTCCTCCTTGTAGCGGTGATAGTGCTCGTTGGCGCGGTCGCCGGTCGAGCCGTCCTCGATCTTGCCGGGCGTGTGGCTGAAAATATCCCAGATCGACTTGCCGCGACCGTCCTCATCGACCGCGCCTTCGATCTGGTAGGACGAGGTCGCCGTGCCCCACAGAAAATCCTTCGGGAGCGGCGCCGGCAGGTGGCGGTCGGTCGAAGCGGACTTTTCATTCTCCGCGGCCCCGGCACCTGCTGCTACGCCCAGCGCGGCGAGGCCCGTGAGCTTGGCAAAACGGCGCCGCGAGACATCGGCTGACATCGTTATCTCCGTGCCAGCTCCAGATCGATCTGATAGACGGAAATCCGGTCGATCTCGAATGCGACGCTCGCTGGCGATTCGGCATCGACCTGACTGACGCCCGGAAAAAACTTCGACCCGATCGCGAGATTGACGATCATGTACATGGGATCGTCGAAGCCGATCGGCACCTTGATGTCGGAGACCGGCCTGCGGTCGATGAAATAGACCAGTCGATCCTCCTGCCACAACACACCGTAATTGTGGAATACGCTCGAGGCGTCGCCGACCGCGAAATCGAAGCCGCAGGACTGGATCTTCTGGGTCGAAGGGATCCGCCAATGGGTCGTCATCACCAGATCTCCCGGCCGTTCGCCGCGGCCTTCCAGCACATCGACCTCCGGCGGCCAGCCGCCGTCGTCCGCCAGCATCCAGAACGCCGGCCACACTGCGTGGCCGACCGGCACCTTGGCGCGAATTTCGAAATAGCCGTGCTTCTGGGCGAACGTGCCCTGGGTCGTCAGGATGCCCGAGATGTACTCGTTGTTGAACAGCAGCTGTTTCAATTCCGGCGGCGTTCGGCTGGCGATGATCGACAGCACGCCGTCCTTCACCCTGAACGGATCGAGCCCGAGCGGCGCGGCCGCGCGGCCGGCATAGCGCGGATCGACGTAGATCTGCTGCTCGCCATTGGCGCTGGTCTTGCGCTTGAAGTCGGAGCCGTCGCCGCCCCAATAGCGTGCCTCCGGCCAGGCCGCGCCGCCGGCATAATGCGGGATCCAGCGTCCGTTCGACAGCGGATGCTCGTCAAAATCCTCGCTGAAGGTCCGGCGCAGCGGCAGGAACACCAGCGAGGCTAAACTGACCGTGTCCAGCCGGCGACACACGATGGTGGAGGGATCGGTCGTCACCTGCAGAGCCATGCTCGCCGGCGCGCGATCGAGCTCATCCTGCGCGATACAAGGCGCAGGCAGCACGCCGAGGCCGATCGCAACCAGAGTGCCCCTCGTCCAACGGCCGATCATCACCGCACTCGAAGATGCCACGACATGCGCGGAGGTTAGCTCATCCGTCTTCGCGCGGGCAACCGCGGCATCCGACGCCGGCGGGCGATTTGAAAACCATTCCTCTCGCCTCCGCTCCGGGGCCAGCGGGCACTGGGAACCCGAGGCGCCCACGCCCGTTCAGAGTCAACGCCATGCGCTCGCATGCACGTTCCATCGAGCGCGTTTGTCCGCTGCAAGATGAAACAAGGGAAGACCCATGGCCGCAACCGAGAGTGATCATGTCTACAAGATCCTGGACCTCGTCGGATCGTCCGAAACCTCGATCGAGGACGCGATCAAGAACGCGATCAGCCGCGCGTCCAAGACCATCCGCGAGATGAAATGGTTCGAGGTGGTGCAGACGCGCGGCCACATCGAGAACGGCGCCGTGCGGCACTATCAGGTGACGCTGCGCGTCGGCTTCACCCTGGAGGGATGAGGCGGCAGGCGGAATTGTCGCACTGCGGTAGCGTGGCTCCGCCGATCTGCCCCAACGATGTCGGCAATCCTTCCGGTTGATTACGGACCCCGCACAATCATTGCAGATTTTGCAAGAGGCCGTTAAGACGAAAGTGAGAGGTTTGCCCCGATTTGGAGCAAGCCTGATGGTCACGAGCCGCGAATTCGGCAAGACGCGCCTTCCGCTCTGGGCGGCGGGCTTCGTTGGGCTGATCTGCGTGACGATCCTGGGCCTCAGCGCCTGGCGCGAATGGGAAGCTCGCAATGTCGACCTCAGGAACGCCGAGATCGACGTCACCAACCTCGCACATTCACTGATCCAGCACGCGGATGATACGTTCGAGCTGGTCGATACGCTCCTGGTAGGACTGGTCCACCGGCTCGAACTCGACGGGACTGGCCCCGACACGATCACGAAGCTCCAGGCCTATCTGCCGACGCGCAAATCATCGGACCGCATCCGCGGCATCTTCGTCTATGACGCGACGGGCCGGTGGCTTGCCACGACCGAGCGCCTCGACTTTTCCAAGCTCAACAACAGCGACCGGGAATATTTCCAGCGCCACCGCGACTCCACGGAGACGGGCACGCTGATCGGACCGCCCATCAAGAGCCGCTCCGGGGGCCAGTGGATCATCACGGCGTCCCGGCGGATCAATGATCCCGACGGCGGCTTCGCCGGCGTTGCCCTGCTCACGATCGACGTCAGCTATTTCGTCAAATTCTACGAGCGGTTCGACCTAGGGCCGAACGGCTCGGCATCGCTGCTCAACAATGGCGGCATCATGCTGGCACGCAGCCGAGATGAGAGCGACGCCTTCATCGGACGCGACCTGTCCAATGCGCCCTTGTTCAAAGGCTGGAAAAGCCGCCCCGCCGAAGCGGTCTATTATTTCAAGTCGCCGCTCGATGGCGTGCAGCGCCTGAGCTACTACCAGCGCAGCAGCCGCTATCCCCTGATGGTGCTGGCGAGTAAGTCCCAAGATGACGTGCTGGCTCCCTGGCGACGCGCCGCCGCCACACGCATAACTTTCGTCGTCGGCCTCGTCCTGCTGATCGCGGTGATCGGCTCCTACCTGGTCCGTCAGCTCTGGCAGCGACAGCGCATGGCGCAGGCCCTGGTCGCCAAGGAGGCAAATTTCCGCCTGCTGGCCGAGCAATCCAGCGACATGGTAACCCGGATCGGGCTGGATAACCGGCTGCTCTATGTCTCTCCGTCATGCGTGCGCATCACCGGCTGGACCGCCGAGGAACTGCTGAACACGTCGGCCCTGGCCGGCATTCACGCCGACGACATGGAACGGGTCGCTCAGGCCATCACGGCACTGAAGAACGGCGAGGCCGAGGAAGCGCGGTTCGTCTATCGCCAGCGTCATCGCGAAAAAGGGGAGATCTGGGCGGAGGCGGCGCTGCACGTGACGGTGGCATCGGACAGCGGCGCGATCGACGGCGTCGTCGCGGTCGTGCGCGACATGACCGAGCAGAAGGATCTCCAGGACAAGCTCGCTTCGCTTGCGAGGACCGACGGCCTCACCGGCCTTGCCAACCGGCGCGCATTCGACGAACGCCTTGCCGACGAATGGGCGCGCGCCCGGCGCGACGGCACGCAGCTTTCGCTCCTGCTGATCGACGTCGATCATTTCAAGAAGTTCAACGACCATTACGGACATCTTGCGGGCGACGGGTGCCTGCGCGCGCTGGGCCGGATCCTGTCCACCCAGGCCAGGCGTCCCGCCGACCTCGCGGCGCGCTACGGCGGCGAGGAATTCGCCGTGTTGTTGCCGAACACAGGTCCGGATGGCTGCGTGGAGGTCGCGGAAGCGGTTCGCCAGGCGCTGCACGATCTTGCCATGCTGCATGCGCAGAATCCGCCCTCCCGGTTGGTCACGGTAAGCGTCGGCGCGGCAACCGGACTTCCGTCCCTGACCTCCACGGACTTCAGCACGCTGGTCGCTGCGGCCGACCGCGCGCTCTATGCCGCGAAGGACAGCGGCCGCGATCGGCTGGTGATGTCCGGACAGGTCGTGCCCTGGCCCGCGAAGACCGCGTGACGGGATCCAACGCTCACCAGCCGTAGCGAACGCTGCCCTTGCCGGCGTAGCTGCGGGTGACGCTGGAGAACTCGCCTTCGAACGTGGCCGCCGCCGACCAGCCGTTCAGCCATTTCATCTCGACCGAAGCCGTCGTGAGCGCGGCGTCGCGGGCCTGCGCTGCGCCGTTGACGACGAAGCTTGCGACCGGCAACGCCTGAAAGGTTGCGGCGGCCGCACGATCGGGATTGAAATCATGCGCCCAGGCGACAGGGCCGCGCAGCGCCAACACGCCGGCCGGCGTGGCGAACGACTTGTCGGTACGCAGGCCGAGCTCGCTGCGGCTGTCGGTCACGCTCTTCGCGGCGTAGTTCAAGGCGAATGCCGATGAGCCGGAGACGACGTGTTCGGCATAGGCTGGCAGGTCGAGCGTCGTGAACTGCATCGCCCCATAAGGCGTGAGGCCGATCCCGCCGATCCATGACCCGACCAGGCGGTAGCCGCCTTCGACACGACCGGAATACGCATTGGCGTCGAATGCGGCGCGCAGGCGGTCTGCGCCGGCGACCGTCACGGTGCGATCGGTGGTGATGTTCTGCCAGCCATAGGCCGGCGCGGCGGAGACGTAGGCCGCGCCGTTGGCGTGGTAAAGATAGGCGCCGGCCTGGAACAGGTCGGAGCGATCGGAGCCGAGACCGTTCACGCCGAAGCTGGTGCCACCGCCGGCAAGCGCGAAGCCGAGCTTCGTGTTCGGCGCGAGCCAATAGTCCGCGCCGACCGCCGTGCCGGCGATGCGGCTCGTGGTGTCATTCGAGCCGTCCGCAGCATTGCCGTCGGTCGATTGCGATCCGCCGAAGCCGGCGACCCACACGCTCCAGCGCTGCGCAAATCCCTGCGCCGGCGCCTTGGCGAACATGGCGAACGCGTCGGCGCGCTTGCGTGCGGCATAGGCGCTGGCCTGAACGTCTTCGGCAAGTCCAGCCGCACCGTTCGCGGGATCCGGCCCACCCTCGCGCTGCGCGAAGGGATCGGTGAGCAGGCCCATGAACTGGCTCATGGCGTTGAACGTGGTCTGCTGCGCTGCCGTGCCTTGTTCGCCCGAGGCTTGCGTCAAGCCGGCCGCCGTCATGCGGCCATAGATCAGCGGAATACCGCCGTTGACATCGAAGGAATTGACCAATGCGTTCGCTACCGCCTGCTGATTGCCGTTCAGGCCGGAATTCGGCGGCGGCACGAAGGCGAGCGACAGGTTGAGATAGGCATTGTTTGCGTCGTAGCTGAGATCGGTCTTGAAGTTCGCCGGGAGATTGCTGCTGGCAACGGTCGAGGCAAAGCTGCCGGAGAGGCCGCCGCCCGCGCTGAGGATGGTGTATTTCTTCTCGATATAGCTGCCGGCCGCAAACACCGCGCTCACACTAGCGCCGCCCAGCGTCGCGCTGCCCGTGACGTTCGCATGGGACGCCGTCGACGGATTGACCTGGACCTGATAGATCGCGCCCGATTGCAGGGCGAGATCGCCGACGATGCTCGTGACGCTGCCGGGCGTGCCGTTGCCGGGCGCGAACGTGCCGCCGCCGGCAATCGCCACCAACAGCGGATCGATCGTGCCCGATCCCATCAGCACGCCACCGGCATTCACGGTGACCGAAGAGGTGCCGGTGATCGTTCCTTCGACGTCGAGCACACCGCCATTCACGGCCGTGGCTCCGGTGTAGCCGTTGTTGCCGAGCAACATGGTGAAGCCGGCCGTCGTCGTCAGGCTCGCGGTCCCGCCGATGCCGTTGAGGACACCTCCGATGGAGGTAATGGGCGCGTTCAGATTGCCGTTGCGGATCGTGCCGCCGTTAAGGCCGACCGCGCCCTGGGTCTGCGTCGTGCCGCCCAGATCGAGCGTGGCACCGCTGTTGACCGCGGTCGTCCCGCCGACGTCGCCCAGCGTGCCGGCGCCGCTCAAGGCCAGCGTGCCGCCATTGACGAAGGTCCCGCCGCTGTAGGTGTTGGCGCCGGTCAGCGTCAGCGTGCCCAGCCCCGTCTTGGTCAGGGATCCCGTGTTGATGATCTGCCCTGACAACGTCGCATTGACGCCGTTGGTGTCGATCGTGCCGCCGCCGGCCAGCAGCGAGATCGTCCGCGCGGTGCTGAAAGCACTGGTAAATCGCAGCGCGCCGCCGTTGAAATTGACATATTGCCCGAAGGCCAGCGCCGTGAGCGCGGCATCGCTGCCCGCCGCGACGGCCCCGCCCGCCGCAACGATGACGTTCGGCCCGATGAAGGCGGTCCCGGCATTGCCGTTGTCAACGATCGGCATGGTGACGAAGGACAGGATCGTGTTGGTGGCCGTATCCATCACGTAAAACCCGAAGCCAGTCGTGATGTAGGCCCGGCTGCCGTCGGGCGTCACGGTCACTCCGATGCCGTTGCTGGACGGGCCGCCGGACAGGGTCACGCTTGCCGTGATGGTGTTCGTCAGGGCATTGATCACCACGAGTTGGTTGGACTGCGTCGTCACATAGATCCGCGACCCGTCCGGGCTGGCCGCGACGCTCAGGGGCAGTCCGGAGACCGAAACCGTCGTCACCACCGATTGCGACGCTGCATCGATCACCGTGACGCTGCCATCGCTTTGATTGGTCACGTAGATCCGGCTTCCGTCCGGAGACGTTGTGATGCCGGAGGGGGAGCTTCCCGCCGCGACCGTGCCGATGACGGTTTTCGACGCGGCGTCGATGATCGAAATGTTCGCGGAGCCCTGGTTGGCGACATAGGCCCGGGTCCCGTCCGGCGAAACGACGACGCCGTAAGGGGCTGCCCCCACCGCGATGGGGGAGCCGACCACGACATTGGTCGCGGTGGAAATCACCGTGACCGAATGGGCCGAGGAGGAGGTCACGTAGAGGCTCGAGCCATCCGGGCTGAGCGCCAATCCCGCCGTCTGTCCGGCGACGGGTATGGTCGCGACGACCGTCCGGCCGACGACGTCGATGACCTCCACCGCGCCGGACATGGCAACGACATAGGCGAAGCGGCCATCGGCCGAAAACACCGCGCTGATATGTGCTCGTTCCGATCGGGGAGCCGATCGGAGCGTTGCTCAGCGTGCCGAACTCGATCACCTGCCCCGGCGTGCTGTTGAGTGCGGTCCAGATGCTGTAATTGTCGATCTGCGCCCTGCTGGCGGAGGTCGAGGCGAGATACGGCAGGACCAGGATGACAAGCATCCCGCAGCTTCTCATTGTCCGGCGACGACGGCAGCTGCGCGGACGTCGTTGCCGACGGCCAGCACCCAAAATTCCCATTGACCCCACGCGGCAACCCCATTCCGACGGCGCGGCCCCGCTTGGCGCGCTCGCATTCCAGAGACTGGAGAATCTCTAACAGGACGGCAGGACGGACGATGTGCCCGGCGTCTCAGCGGGACAAAATCCAACTGAATCTCTCGATGGTTGCAAATACACGAACGCACATTCTACCTCGGCCTCGCTTGCGCCCCGATTTCCGAATGGCTACATCCAGACCCGACATTGGCTTGCTTAGTTGCATGCGGTCTTTCCGCATCGCGAGGGGACGTGGACGGGACTGCCTTGAACGAAAGCACGGCGGCGGACAATCCCGGGCGCGGTCCGGAGGCGCTCGCGCACTTGCGGGCCATGACGGTCGACATTTGTGAGGTCATTCCGCGCACCGCGGAGGACGATTTCCATGTCACCACGGTGACGAGGATGACCCGCAACGCTTTGCTGATCGACACGCGTGCCACCGACCAGGACTATGACCGCACGCCCGCGCACGTCGCCCGTGGCATCATGGATCATTTTCAGATCACCCTCTGCGTCGAGGGCGAGATGCAGTTCAGCTCAGGCCGCCGCGAGGTTACGCTGCGGCCCGGCGACATCGTTCTCATCGACATGGCGCAACCGAACCGGACCGCGTTGCGCGCCGCGGGCGGCCGCACCCATCTGATGACGATCGTGCTGCAACGCGCGATGCTGGCGCCGCGGCTCGCCCATCCGGATGCGGCGACGGCAACCCTGCTGCCGTCGGACCACCCCCATGCACGCCTGCTCGCCAGCCATTATGGCGCGCTTGCCCTGTCGTCCGAGCCCGGGACGGATACCGGCACCGGCCATGCCGAAGCCACGGTCGAGGCGATCGCCGATCTCGTGGCCGCCGCCGCGGGCGGGACGGCCGAGATCGTCGCGGGCCTCGAGCGCGCCGAGCGACATCTTTATCTCACGATGATCAAGCGTCGCATCGCGAACAATCTCGAAACCGATGCGCTCACCAGCGAAGAGCTCTGCCGCCACTTCCAGATCTCGCGCGCGACACTCTACCGGCTGTTCGAGGCCGAGGGCGGGCTTGCGCATTATGTGCGGGAGCAGCGGCTCAATCTCGCGTTTCGGCGCTTGATATCGCCATCCGCGCAGGACGGCCGGCTGATCGAGCTCGCCGTCGACATGCGCTTCAGCAGCGATTCCACCTTCATTCGCGCATTCCGCCGCAAGTTCGGCCTGACGCCGGGCGAATTGAGGGAATTGGCCGATGCCTGGCTGCGCGAGACCGGAGCGGTGCCTGCCGTCGACACAGTGCTGCATCAACTGGCGCGGCGACGCGCATCGCAGCCCTAGCCAACACCCGATTTGTCGCCCGCGTTCCGGCGGGATATGACTCACGCCAGGGCCGGATGTTCGGCCAATGCGCGAGCGTCGCCGTGACTGATGCCATCAAGCTCGTCCTCTTCGACATGGACAATGTCCTCTGCGACTACGACAGGGCGACCCGCGTCGCCTATCTGGCGCAGCTTGCGGGGACCAGCAGCGAAGCCGTCCACAACGCGATCTGGGACAGCGGATTCGAGCTGCTCGGCGATTCCGGCGCGCTCGAGGCTGCCGACTATCTGCGAGGTTTTGGCGAACGCATCGGCTATCCGCTCTCACTCGACGAGTGGGTGGAGGCCCGGCGCCGTTCAATGCAGGCGGATCGCGCGATGCTGGACATTGCCAGCAGCTTGCGAAACACCGTCGATATCGCCGTCCTGACCAACAATACCACGCTGGTCGCCGACCACATCGACACGCTGCTGCCGGAATTGCGACCGCTGTTCGGCTCCCGGATCTACACCTCGGCGCAATTCAAGACGGCCAAGCCGGACCCGCACTGCTATCGCCTCTGCCTCTCCGAGCTCGGCGTGAGGCCGCAAACCGTCCTGTTCGTCGACGATCTCGCAGCCAACGTCGCCGGCGCGCGAGAGGCGGGCCTGGT
>NZ_AJQF01000207.1:0-10084 GCF_000261705.1 Bradyrhizobium genomosp. III
CAGGCAGGCCCTGTCGGAATATGGCGTGCCTCTCGACTAAGATGGAAGTGCGTAGGGTGGGCAAAGGCGCGACAGCGCCGTGCCCACGTCTTCAGAATCGTGGGCACGCTTCCGCCTTCGCTCTTCGAGCTACGGCGGACAAGTCGCTTTGCCCACCCTACGGATTCTGAACTCGCTTTCGGAGCCTCAGGCCAGATGACACGCCACGAAATGCCCGCCCGCCCCTTCCTTCAGCACGGGCGCGCTTTCCGCGCAGCGCGGCTGGGCGATCGGACAGCGGGTGTGGAAGTGGCAACCCGACGGCGGCTTCATCGGGCTCGGCACGTCGCCCTTGAGGCGGATGCGCTCACGCTTGAGTTTTGGATCGGGCACCGGCACCGCCGACAGCAGCGCCCTGGTGTAGGGATGCTGCGGGTTGCGGTAGAGATCGCTCGCTTTCGCCAGCTCGACGATGCGGCCGAGATACATCACCGCGACGCGGTCGGAAATGTGCTCGACCACCGAGAGGTCGTGCGCGACGAAGAGATAAGTGAGGTTCAGCTCGGCCTGGAGGTCTTCCAGCAGATTGATGACCTGGGCCTGGATCGACACGTCGAGTGCCGAGACCGGCTCGTCGCAGACGATCAGCTTTGGCTCGACCGCCAGCGCGCGCGCGATCACGATGCGCTGGCGCTGGCCGCCGGAGAACTCGTGCGGATAGCGCCGCATATGCTCGGCCTTGAGCCCGACCTTGACCAGCAGGCCCGCCACGCGCTCCTCGCGCTCCTTGGCGGAGGTCGCCAGATTATGGATGGTGAAGGCTTCGCCGAGGATCGCGCCGACCGTCATGCGCGGATTGAGCGAGGCGAACGGATCCTGGAACACCAGCTGCATGTTGCGCCGCATCGCGCGCAGATCGTTGCCGCCGAGGCTGCGCACGTCCTGGCCGTCGAAAGTGACCTCGCCGTCGGTCGGCTCTATCAGGCGCAGCACGCAGCGCCCCGTCGTCGACTTGCCGCAGCCGGATTCGCCGACGAGACCTAGCGTCTCGCCGCGATTGACCGAGAACGACACGCCATCGACCGCATAGACGGTGCCGACCTGGCGCGACAGCAGGCCGCCGAGCACGGGGAAGTGCTTCTTCAGGTTGGAGACTTGCAGCAAGGGTTCGCTCATGCCGCGCCTCCCAGATTTGTATCGCCGAGATGACAGGCCATGCGATGGCCGGGTGCGATCTCGCGCAGCAACGGCTCCTTCTCGGTGCAGACGTTCATGGCGAACTTGCAGCGCGGCGCAAAGCGGCAGCCGACCGGCGGATTGATCAGGATCGGCACCGAACCGCCGATCGCCTCGAGCCGCGTCTTGTGCTCGCTGTCGAGATCGATGCGCGGGATCGAGCGGATCAGCCCTTGCGTATAGGGGTGACCGGGATTGCCGAACAGATCGTCGACGAGCGCTTCCTCGACCACCTTGCCGGCATACATCACGACGACGCGCTGCGCGGTTTCGGCGACGACGCCCATGGCATGGGTGATCAGCATCACCGCCATGCCGAAGCGCTCCTTCATGTCCTGGAGCAGATCCAGGATCTGGGCCTGGATGGTGACGTCGAGCGCGGTAGTCGGCTCGTCGGCGATGATCAGCTTCGGCTTGCAGGCGAGCGCCATCGCGATCATCACGCGCTGGCGCATGCCGCCGGAGAACTGGTGCGGATAATTGTGCACGCGACCTTCGGCGTTGGGGATCTGCACCAGCTTCAGCATCTCGATGGTGCGATCGAGCGCCTGCTTCCTGGTCACGGCCTCGTGGCGGCGCAGGCTTTCGGCGATCTGCTCGCCGACGGTGAGCACCGGGTTGAGCGAGGTCATCGGCTCCTGGAAGATGAAGCCGATCTCCTTGGCCCTGATCTCGTCGAGCTCGTTGCTGGTCAGCGGCACGAGATCGCGACCCTCGAAGATGATCTGACCCGCCGCGATGCGGCCCGGCGGCATCGCGATCAGCTTCAGGATCGACATCGCGGTGACGGTTTTGCCGCAGCCGGATTCGCCGACGACGCAGAGCGTCTCGCCCCGGTTGATGGAGATGTCGACGCCGTCGACGGCCTGGAGGATGCCGTCGTCCGTGGAGAAGTGGGTTTTCAGCCCTTTGATTTCGAGCAGCGGCGCCATCAGATCACCCGTCGCGCATCGAGCGCGTCGCGCAGACCGTCGCCGATGAAGTTGATGGCGACCACCGCGATGAAGATCGCGCCGCCCGGAAACAGCGCCCAGTGCGGGCCGATGTCGAGAAAGTCCTTGGCGTCATACAGCAGCCGGCCCCAGGTCGGCGTGTCGGGTGGAAAGCCGAGGCCGAGGAAGGACAGCGTCGATTCCGCGATGATGGCGGCGGCGACGTCGATGGTGCCGGCGATGATCACCGGACCGAGCGCATTGGGCAGGATGTGCTTCACCACCTGCCGCACCGGGCTGGCCCCGAGCGCCCGCGCGGCCTCGACGAACTCCTTCTCGCGGATCGACAGGAACTGGGCGCGCACGAGCCGCGCCACCGGCATCCAGCGCAGCCCCCCGATCACGAGCACGATCAGGATGAAGATGCCGCCCTCCGGACCGAACGCGGCCTTCAGGCCGTCGCGGAAGAGATAGATCAGCAGCAGCAGCAGCGGCAATTGCGGCAGCGACAGGAACAGATCGGTAAGCCACATCAGCCCGTGACCGAGCGCACCGCGCGACATGCCGGCGAGCGCGCCGATCAGCACACCGACGAAGACCGAGACCAGCATCGCGGCGAGGCCGACCGCGAGCGAGATGCGCCCGCCATAGATCATGCGGGCGAGGATGTCCTGCCCGAGATCGTCGGTACCGAAGGGATGGGCCGGCGAGGGCCCCTGCATGCCTGCGACGATGTCGATGTCGTCGATCTTGACGCGCCAGACGAAGGGGCCGAGCACCACTGCCAGGATCAGAACGAGCAGCAGGAACGCGCTGACCACGGCAAGCTTGTGGCGGCTGTAGCGCCGCCACGTCTCGCGCCAGGGCGAGTAGACGCGCCGCTCAGCGGAGGGAGATGCGAGGGTCAAGCCAGCCATAAAGCACGTCCGCGATGAGATTGAACAGCACGACGAGACACGCAAAGACGAAGGTGACGGCCATCACCACCGGCGTGTCGTTGGAAAGGATGGAGGAGATCAGCAGCGAGCCGATGCCGGGAATGCGGAAGATCTGCTCGGTGACGATGGCTCCGCCGAACACCGCGGGCATCTGCAGCGCGATCAACGTCACGACCGGAATCATGGCGTTGCGCATGACATGCTTGATGATGACCTTGGCCTGCCCGAGCCCCTTGGCGCGGGCGGTCGTGACGTAGTCGAGCCGGATCACATCCAGCATCGCCGAGCGCACGAAACGCGTCATCGACGCCGCCTGGAACAGGCCGAGCACCGCCACCGGCATGATCGCCTGTCGGATCATCTCCAGCACCCAGTGGATGCCGGTGCCCTTGATGTCGGTGGTGTAGACGAACGGCAGCCAGTCCAGCGTGACCGAGAAGATCAGGATGAACAGGATGCCGGTGAAGAACGTCGGCAGCGAGAAGCCGACGAAGGCGAGCGTGTTGGCGATCTGGTCGAACAGCGAATAGGGCTTCGTGGCCGCATAGACGCCGACGGGAATCGCGATCAGCAGCGCCAGGATCTGCGCCGAGCCGATCACGTAGAGCGTGGCCGGCAGGCGCTGGAGGATGAGCGTGTCGACGTTCATCCGGCTGACGAAGGAGAAGCCCCAGTCGCCGTGCAGCATGGCGTTGAGCCAGTGCAGGTAGCGAAGGTGGATCGGATCGTCGAGGCCGAACTTGGCCCGAAGCGCCGCCTGCACTTCCGGCGGCACGTTCGGATTGGTCGCGAGTTCGGAGAACGGATCGCCAGGCGCAAGCGCGAGCACGACAAACAGCACGACCGAGATTCCGAGCAGGCTCGGAATCGCGATCATCAGGCGACGCAGGACGTATTGGCTCATGAGGGAAGGCCCCGTCTAGAGTTGGGGGATCATTCCTCGCGGTACCAGTCGAACAGATTGTCGGTTTCGTTGGCCCAGCCGGACACGACCGGGCGCAGATTGTTGGCCGCCGCCTCGACCTTTAGGCGATGCTGCACCGGGATGAACACCGTGTCCTGGTACATCAGGTCGTTGGCCTTGATGTAGAGCGCGGCGCGCTTGACCGGATCCATCTCGCCGTCCGCAGCCTGGATGGTTGCGTCGTACTCCTTGTTGACCCAGCGCGGGAAGTTGGTGCCCTGCCACTTGTTCTCCTTGGTGGCGACGAGGGTCGAGAGATAGCGGCGCATGTGCTGCGACGGATCGGGCTGGCTCAGCGGGATCTGGAACATCTCCATGTCGGCGTAGAACTTGGAATAGGTATCGGGATTGCCGACGTCGGACGAGAAGAACACGGAGGCGACGACCGATTTCAGCTCGACGTCGATGCCCGCCTTCTGGCAGGCCTGCTTGACGATCGCCTGGGTCTTCTGGCGCGGACCGTTGATCGCGGTCTGGTACAGCAGCTTCAGCTTCTTGCCGTCCTTCTCGCGGATGCCGTCGGGGCCCGGCTTCCAGCCGGCCTCGTCGAGGATCTTCGAGGCCTTCTCGATGCTGAACTCCCACGAGGTGTTCTTGGAGACGAACTTTTCGGGACCGTTGAGGAAGTTGGCCGTGGTGCGGCCGGCGCGACCGTAGATCGCCTTCTTGACCGACTCGCGATCGATCAGCAGCGAGAGCGCCTTGCGCACCGCCGGATCCGAGAACAGCGGGTGCTTGGTCTTGATCGAAGAGCGTTCGCCATCGACCTCGGTGTTGGGATCGGTGAAGTTCAGTGCGATGAACTCGGTGTCGCCACCGACCGCATAGACCGTCTTGCCCTTGCCGCCCTTTTCCAGGCGCAACAGCACGTCGTCCTCGACCTGGATGTTCCAGCCGAAATCGTACTCGCCGGTCTGGATCACCGCGCGTGCGGCCGAGACGGCATCGCCGCCGCCCTTCATCTCGACGCTGTCGAAATAGGGGCGGTTCGGCATGTGATAATCTGGGTTGAGCACGCCGCGGACGAGATCGCCCGGCTTGAACTCGACGAACTTGTAGGGGCCGGTGCCGACCGGCGAGAGGTTGGTCGGCGCCTCCCGCGATTTCGACCCCATGTAGTCCTTGAACAGATGTTTCGGGATGATGGTGTTGGGCGCCCCGACGAAGGCGTCGGCCCAGAACGGCGTCGGCTTGTTGAAGAGGATGCGGACCGTGAGGTTATCTACCTTCTCGACGGTGATGTCGCGGAGCGTCGCGATCGTCAGCGCGGAGGTCGCCGGATCCTTGGCGTATTCCCAATTGAACACGACGTCGTCGGCCGTGAACGGCGTGCCGTCATGCCATTTCACGCCGGGCTTGAGCTTCCAGGTCACCGACTTGCCGTCGGCGGCCAGGCCGCCGTTCTGGATCGAGGGAATTTCGGCGGCGAGAACCAGCTTCATGTTGCCGTCGGGATCCCAACAGGCGAGCGGCTCATAGAACAAGCGCGCACCGTCCTGGTCCTTGGTGCCGGTGGCGAAATGCGGATTGAGCAAGGTCGGGCCCTGCCACCACAGCAGCTTCAGCGCACCACCGCCGCCACGCTTGGTCGGCTTGTAGGTCGAGGCACCCTCGGCCATGGCGACGCCGCCGAGCGCGAGGATCTGGTTGGCCAGCGGGGCGGTGAGACCGACCGCGGCCATGCGCGTGATGAAAGCGCGGCGATCCATCCGCCCATCCTTCACCTCGCCGATCATCGAACGCAGTTCTTTATCCAGCATGGTTGTCCCCCGTCTGGTTCCCATAGTGATGAGGACGGCCGTGAAAGCTGGCCGCCCAATTGGCTGGCAGTAGATGGCACACCGAATGGGGGGCGCGTCAACTGGGACCGTGTGTATGCAAACGGTCTTCTGGCTGTCTGTTGAGCAAAACTGCGTTCTGCAGCCCATCCGTTCGGCAATCCAGCATCAAAACATGCTGGATTGCACGCTGCACTGCGGAAAATTTGTTCGCAGCATCAGACGAAGTGTGGAGGCGAAATTCTATGCGACGGACATGTCGAGCGGTGGCTCGACGTGATCCGGCAGCGGGCAGACATACGGCGTCTTGGCCGTCCGCTTCTTCAGGTCGGCCTTGGCCGCCTTGATCAGTTCCGGATCTGTCAGCGCCTTGATGCCGAGACCGGCCATCGCCTTGGCGGCTTGCACCATGGCCTTGTGGGCATGCGGGCTCTTGCCTTGCGCCACCACCTGCCAGGTGTGGAACGGCGTGCCGATTGCAACCGTGGGGGCGTGAACCTGCACGGTCGGCACCACCCAGCTGACGTCGCCGACGTCGGTCGAGCCGACCAGCGGGTTGCGCTTGGCATCGAGCGGGACCAGGAAGTCGGCCAGCGGCCGATCGGTCTGCTCCATGCCGATCGCGTAATAGACCGACGCGATATCCTTGTCGCTCAAGGTCGCGCGGATCTGGCTGGCAAAACCCTTGTCGGCATCGTCGAAATGCGGCGGTCCGAGCTCTTCCATGACCCGGTGCAGCGCCTGCTCCAGCGGCGTGTTCGGCAGGATGTTGGAGACCGCGGAGATGATCTTCATCTCGACCTTGGTCTCGGTCATCAGCGCCGCGCCCTCGGCGATCTTGCTCACACGTCCGACCAGCTCATTCATGCCGGGAAGGTCACGGGCGCGGATCGAATAGCGCACCCGCGCATGGGCCTGGACCACGTTGGGCGCAATGCCGCCGGTGTCGAGCAGCGCGTAATGCACCCGCGCATCGCTCGGCATGTGCTCACGCATGTAGTTCACGCCGACATTCATCAATTCCACCGCATCGAGCGCGGAACGGCCGAGATGCGGCGAGGCCGCGGCATGCGAAGTGCGGCCGGTGAAGATGAAGTCCGCGCGCGTGTTGGCGAGCGACGGCGTCACCGCGACCTCCCAGAAGCTGTGCGGATGCCAGGTGATGGCGATGTCGGCGTCCTCGAACGCGCCGGAGCGCACCATGAAGGCCTTTGCCGCGCCGCCTTCTTCGGCCGGGCAACCATAATAGCGCACGCGGCCGGGCATCTTGTTTTCGGCAAGCCAGTCCTTCACCGCGGTCGCGGCGAGCAGCGCGGCGGAACCGAGCAGATTGTGACCACAGCCATGGCCGTGCCCGCCGGCTTCGATCGGACGATGCTCGGCGACACCCGCTTCCTGGCTGAGACCGGGCAGCGCGTCATATTCGCCCATGAAGGCGATGATCGGACCGCCCTCGCCCCACTCGCCCATCACCGCGGTCGGAATGCCGGCGACGTTCTCGGTGATGCGGAAACCCTGATGACGCAGCTCGAGGAGATGCTCGGCGGCGGACCGCGCCTCGGTGTAGCACACCTCGGGCATGCCCCACACCTTGTCGCTGAGGTCGATGAAACGCCCCTTGATTGTGTCGACGCCACGCCAGATGTCGCTGCGGTTGTCCATTGCTTCGGTCCGTGATCCCTTGGTCAAACGAAGCGGCAATGGTTAGCAGCTTAGGCAGGGGCCGCCTAGCAGCGGCAGGGACACCAGCCATGCGGCCCGGCAGGGTCTCACAGTGGGGCCCAAGACAGTGCGGCCCAAGGCGGCCGCCCCTACGGCGCTACATTCTCGGCCTCGAGAGCGCGTCTTTGCTTACGAACAGGAGGCGTCGCCGGAAGGCCGTCGGACTCTCGGCAACCAGCACCCCCTTCAGAGATTGTAGACCGCCCGCGAAGAAGGGCTCGCGAAGCCCATTACCGTGAACCTCGGTCCATTCCGGTATCTGTAATCCGTAAACGCGCGCAAGGTGCTCCGCCACGGCCGCCGTATAGGCGTCGTGCACAGCGTCGATGGAAGCGGGTCGTTCTTCGATCGCCTGCTGTCGTGCGTTCGGGTTCATGTAGAACCAATCGAGAAATTCGCGGAGCGACGGATCGAACTTCTGCTCGCCAGCCTGTACGCGGCGAACGACGTCACTCAGCGTTGCGGGCTTCTTGCCGAACAGGTTCATGGTTGGCTCGACGGAGGCATGCGATCACCTTCGGGCCCAGTCTCGAGATTTGAGAAAATCTCCTCGAGACCCAATCGGGTCTTGGGCTGAAGCGCATTCTGCGGATAGAATTTTTCGACCAACGTGAGTGCATCCTGGCTAGTCTTGATACCTATCGCGTGGGCATGAGCTTGATGTCGTCAATGTCCGAATTCGTTTCGACACCGCCGACACGCATCGCGCGGCACTTCATGGCAAACAAGTATTCCGGTCTGGCGGTATAGACGCGCAGGCCCGGCTGATCCTCGGTGGGGTAGGTCTTGAATAGAGCCTTCACGTCAGGATCCGCGTCTCTCTTGCTCAACCACCCCTTCACACCGTCGTTCAACCAGTTTTCGTCCCAGCCGAACTCCTCCGCCATCTCGGTCGCAAGTCGCTTGATGAAATCCTTGTTTCCTTCAAACACCGCATCGACGTCTCCGGTGTTGATCTGACGATTCAAGGTCAGCAGGAGGGCCGATCCGCCGTAGACGACGATTTCGACGGTGCGGCCTGCGGCGAAGGCCCTGCGGCCCAGCTCGGCCAGTGCATTTTCCAAAGTTAGCCGATCGAAATTCTTGTCATCGCTCATGGCTTGTTCCACAGACGGCGAACGATACGCTTGCCACTCTGGGTCGACAACGTCTTTTCGCACGGACACCAGGACCCACAGGGCACGATCGGTCCAGAATTTCTGCATTTCCCGACCGACTGAGGCATGGCGGTCTTTAAAGGCGGGCGTTTGCGGCATAGATTGTCTTTGATTTAGCGCGGCGCTTCTCGTGCGCGAGAGGTGTGTCAAAGCGCCAAGGAAAGACCAGGAGAACTCCATGCCCGCTTTGACCGAATGGAGAGTGCCGCCGGCCAATCAGCCGCGTGCGAGCGACTACGGTTTCGATCTCGACCGCGCGCTCGCGTCCGTCGTCGGCCTGCACGCTATCGTCCCGCCGGACGCCTTCAGCGCCGAGACGCTGGGCACCGAACGCGCCGGCAACGGCGTCGTGATCGATCACGGACTGGTGCTCACCATCGGCTATCTCATCACCGAAGCGGAATCGGTGTGGCTGCACCTCAGCGATGGGCGGGTGGTCGAAGGCCACGCGCTCGGTTTCGATTCCGAAACCGGCTTCGGCCTGGTGCAAGCCCTCGGTGAGCTCGACGTCGAACCGTTGCCGCTCGGCAGCTCGGCGGAAACCCGGATCGGCGACCGCGTCGTGGTCGGGGGCGCCGGCGGTCGCACGCGCTCGGTCGCGAGCCAGATCGTGGCCAAGCAGGAATTCGCCGGCTATTGGGAATATCTGCTGGACGAAGCCGTCTTCACCTATCCTGCGCATCCGAACTGGGGCGGCACGGCGCTGCTCAACGAGCGCGGCGAGCTGATCGGCATCGGTTCGCTTCAGCTGGAACGCGAGCGCGACGGCAAGGCCGAGCACGTCAACATGGTCGTGCCGATCGACCTCTTGAAGCCGATCCTGGACGATCTGCGCAAGTTCGGTCGGGTCAACAAGCCGGCGCGGCCCTGGCTCGGGCTCTACTCGACCGAGATCGACAACCGCGTGGTCGTGATCGGGATCTCCCCCAACGGTCCTGCCGCGCGCGCCGAGCTCAAGACCGACGATATCATCCTCGCCGTGAACGGGGACAAGGTCACGAGCCAGACCGCCTTCTACAAGAAGATGTGGGCACTCGGCGCCGCCGGCGTCGACGTGCCGCTGACCGTGCACCACCAAGGCGTCACCTTCGACGTCACGGTGACCTCCACCGATCGCTTCAAGCTCTTGAAGGCGCCGAAGCTGCATTGATCCCACGCTGAAGGAAGCCGCGATGAGCGAGGCCGTGATCGACGACATCGTGGCCGTGCTGCCGCCGCTGCTCAATGCGCTGGAAGCGCTCGGCTTCTTCCAACGCCATCTGCATCCGCCGGCGTTCGCTACCGTGATGAACGCGATCGGCGCACCGGATGAGGCGCTGCAAGCGGCACACGCGGCTAATGGAGAGTGGCCAGAGCAGTTCGCGGGCCTCCGCGAGCG